>SMVT01000147.1 GCA_004357365.1 Nitrospina sp. | reverse complement strand
GTCGCCCGCGCCATGGGCAAACCCTGCGTGTCCGGCCTGACCGAGTTGCATGTGGAACCGCGCAAAAAACGCGCCTCGTTGAACGGCGTGGTCCTCAGGGAAAGCGATGCCATCACCCTCGACGGAACGACCGGACAGGTTTTGGAGGGCAAGGTGCCCTTGACCCAGCCGCGTATCACCAGTTATTTCCGGCGGTTGATGGGATGGGCCGATCAGATGCGTGTGCTCAACGTGCGCGCCAACGCCGATACGCCGCACGATGCGCTGGTGGCGAAAGAGTTCGGCGCGCAGGGCATCGGCCTGTGCCGCACCGAGCACATGTTCTTCGACCAGGAACGCATTCTGCTGATGCGCAAAATGATCATCGCCGACAAACCGAAGGTGCGCGAAGAAGCCATCAAAAAACTGTTGCCCATTCAGCGGTCCGACTTCATCCAGATTTTCAAGGTGATGGAGGGCATGCCGGTGACCATCCGCCTGCTCGATCCGCCTTTACACGAATTTCTGCCCAACGCTCCGGCGGAAATCCGCATCCTCGCCAAACAGATGCACATCCCGGCCACCAAACTGTCCAAGAAGATCGATTCCCTGAAAGAGCAGAACCCCATGCTGGGACTGCGCGGGTGCCGGCTGGGCATCGTGTTTCCGGAAATTTATGAAATGCAGGTGCGGGCCATCATCGAAGCGGCGTGCAAGCTGGTCAAAAAAGGCGTTAGGGTCCTGCCGGAGATCATGATTCCGCTGGTCAATCACGTCAACGAATTCCGCATCGTCCGTCAACACATCGACCAGGTTGCCGCGGAGGTGATCGGCAAGGCCGGCGTGAAACTGGATTACCAGGTCGGCACCATGATCGAATTGCCGCGCGCCGCCGTCACCGCCGACGAAATTGGCAAAGAAGCCGACTTCTTTTCGTTCGGCACCAACGACCTGACCCAGACCACGCTGGGCCTGAGCCGGGATGACGCCGGGGTGTTTTTGTCACACTATCTGGACAACCGCGTGCTGTTGGAAGACCCGTTTGTCACCGTCGACCAGAAAGGCGTCGGTTGCCTGATCGCCATGGCGATCGAAAAGGGACGCGCGGTCAACAAGAAACTCCATCTCGGCGTCTGCGGCGAGCATGGCGGCGATCCGGCGTCCATCGAGTTTTTCCATTCACTGGGTCTGGATTATATCAGTTGTTCCCCGTTCCGCGTGCCCACCGCTCTACTTTCCGCGGCCCAGGCGGCGGTCCAAAGCCCCACTTCCTGACCCGCGCCGCACCCCCCGCCGGAGGGGAGAATCCGGTTGACTTCCCCCATTCCTGCAATCATAATTGACGAATTCCATTAGAGTATGGACATTCTTCCGGCTTTCAGGGTGCGCCCCGGTGTGTTTCGGCTTACCCGGGCCGGGGTTTTTTATGGCCGTGAATCTTTCATCAAGGCAGTAGTAACTGCTTGATAATAAGGCATCTGGAGGTTTTAATGAATGTGGCAATCACCGGGATCACCGGCATGGTCGGGTCCCATTTCATCAAGAAACTTTTTAAACAGAGCGCGGACGGGGACAAGCCCAACGTGCGGGCTTTGATCCGCGAGGGCAGTGTGGTCGATCATCTTGAGGCGTTCGAGGATGTGGATTATGTGATGGGCGGGCTGGAAGAAAAGGAATCACTGGCCAAGCTGGTGGACGGCATGGAAGTGCTGGTTCATCTGGCGCATTATCCCGGTCCCGTGCAAAACAGCGACGAATTGGTGAAGGTAAACGTCAATGGTTCGTTCGACCTTTTGGAAGCGGCGCGCAAGGCGCGGGTCAAGCAGGTGGTGTTCATGAGCGCCTGTACCGTATTCGGCCAGGTGCTGCCGACGGTGGACCCCGATCACCCGCTCGACGAGACGCATCCGGTGATGCCGGGCAGTCTGTACGGCGCCATCAAATCGTCGATTGAATCGTTCTGCTATTTTCACCACCGGAGCCGCAACTTCAACGTCACGATCCTGCGCCCGGTGACGATTTACGGGGTGAAACCGCAAATCGACAAGTCCGAATGGTTCAACACCATCGACTTCCTGGCGACCAATTACAATGTCGACCTCAAGGGCGGTACCAAATATGTTTCGGTCGATTCGGTAACCCAGGCGCTCCACAAAGTTGTGGGCAACCCCGACTGCTACGGGAAGAATTATCATCTGATCGACGGTCATATTCACAACCTGGACCTGGGACAGATGATCCTCGACACGATCGACTCCTTCGGCGAGATCGAGGGCATCAAGGGAGAAGAGGGCGTGCCCATGTCCAACCACGCGGCGCGCGATCTGGGTGTGGAATTCCAGGGCAAGGACGGAATTAAGGAATATATCAAACTGGTTCACAAACTGCAGACGACTTACGGCGGCGAACGCCTGCTGGATAAATGGTAACGCGCCCGGATCGGATTCCGGCGGCCTGACGGGAGCGCGCCGGTTCCACACTTCTTTTCTCTAATCCTGATGCTTTCATCCAGAATTTTTGTCGACAAGTTGCGGGACAGCGGTTTCAATTTTTTTACCGGCGTGCCCTGTTCGTTGTTGTCCGGCCTGATTGCACACCTCGAAGGCGACCCAGACCTGGGATACATCCCTGCGGTGCGCGAGGATGCGGCGGTCGGCCTTTGCGCCGGGGCCTACCTGGGCGGCAAACAACCGGTCCTGCTCATGCAGAACTCGGGCCTGGGTTACAGCCTCAACGCCTTCACCTCGCTCAACCTGATTTACAAAATCCCGGTGCTGGTCATCATGAGCTGGCGGGGATACGGCGGCCAGGACGCGCCGGAGCATATCATCATGGGCGACATCAACCAACAACTGCTGAAAACGGCGGGCATGGAATATGCGGTGCTGGAAGAGGATCATGCGGACCGGATGCTGGCCGGCGCCCTGAAAACGATCAAGGACGAACGGGTGCCTTACACCCTGCTGGTGAAGAAAGGGTTGTTCGATGAAAGGCATTGACGCGTTCCGGGAACTGGCGCCCCTGTTGAACAACGAACCGACGGTATTGGCCAACGGCTACATCAGCCGCGAGTTTTTCAACGTGACCGACCGCCGGGAAAATTTTTACATGATCGGGTCCATGGGCCTGGCGTCTGCCATCGGGCTGGGCGTGGCGCTGGCACAACCTCAGCGGCGGACCCTGATCTTCGACGGCGACGGCAACGTGCTGATGGCCATGGGCACACTCGCCATGATCGCCGCCTGCGCGCCGAAAAACCTGATCCATATCGTCATCGACAATGAAGTGTACGAATCGACCGGAAGCCAGCGTACCCTGTCGCACGACATCCGGCTGGAGGAAGTAGCTAAAAGTGCCGGATACAAACAGGCGATGCGGGTGACCCGGCGCGAGGATATCCGCCCCGCCTACCAGCAGTTGTATAAGGAAGAGGGGCCGGTATTTCTGCTCATCAAGGTCGAGCCCGCGTTCGATGCCTCCCAGGCCCGGGTGACGCACACACCCGAAGAAATCCGCGACCGCTTCATGGCAGCGCTGGCGGGATAACCCTGGGTCCATTCTCTGATACAAGTTGGCTCATGAAAGATTTTTCCAAAATACTGCGCTACGCCAAACCGTATAAAAAAGGCATCGCCTTCGCCTTTTTGTGTCTGGTCGTTACTTCGGTGATCACGCTGGTTCTGCCCCTCCTTGTGCGCAATATGATCAACGTGGTGGTGGTGGAAAAGAACGCCGCCGCGCTCAACAGCCTGACCCTGGACATCATCGCGGTGATCGCGTTTCAGATGCTGTTTGGCATCACCCAGAATTACATTCTGGGATTCGTCGGCAACCGCATGACCGCCGATTTCCGGATGGAGTTGTTCAATCACATTCAAAGCCTGTCCCTGCGTTTTTTCCAGGAGCGGCGGGTGGGGGAAATCATCTCCCGGATGAGCAACGACATCTCGGTGATTCAAAAAGCCTTGGTGTCGATTCCCGTGGCGGTTCTGCGGCAATCCATCACCCTGGTCGGTGGGCTGGCCATCGTGTTTTACCTGAACTGGAAACTGACCGGATTGATTTTGATCGTTCTGCCACCGTTGATGCTGTTCGCCCGCATCTTCGGCAAACGCCTGCGCACCCTGGCGGGGCAGGTGCAGGACCAGTTGGCCCGCGCCATGGTCGTATTGGAAGAAGTGATCTCGTCGATCAAGGTGGTCAAATCCTACAACCGCGAGGCGTACGAAAAGCAACGCTTTGAGGAATGCATCGAGACCGCGTTCGACGCCGAAGTAAAAAAGGTGAAAGTTTCCGCCTTCTTCGGTCCGTTTGTGTTGTTCCTCACGTTTCTGGTGTCCGCACTGCTGGTGTGGTATGGCGGACGCGAAGTGATGGCCGGAGCCACCACACCGGGCGAGCTGGCGGCGTTTTTTCTGTATGCCATCATCATCGCCGGTCCCATCGGCACTTTCGTGCGTCTGTACACGCAAAGCCAGGAGGCATTGGGCGCCATCCGCCGCGTCTATGAAATTCTCGACACGAAACCACTGATCCGGGATCCGGAGAATCCGGTCATCTTCGATCAGGTGGAGGGCGCCATCGAGTTCGACCACGTCTCCTTCGGCTACCGGAAGGACATTCCCGTGTTGAAGGACGTGTCCCTGCAGGTGCGGCCGGGAGAACAGGTGGCGCTGGTGGGTCCGAGCGGCGCAGGCAAGTCCACCGTGGTGCAACTGGTGCATCGGTTTTTCGACGTGGATGCGGGGACCATTCGCGTGGACGGCCATGACATCCGCGAAATCGCGCTCAAAACATTTTTGAATCATGTGGCGCTGGTACCGCAGGAGACATTGTTGTTCGGTGGCACCATCCGTGAAAACATCATGTACGGCAAACTCGACGCGACGGACGATGAACTGGACCGGGCCGCGCGTTTCGCCAACGCGTATGACTTTATCGAGAACCTGGATAAGGGATACGACACCGTAGTGGGCGAGAAGGGCGTCAAACTGTCCGGCGGCGAGCGGCAGAGGATCGCCATCGCCCGCGCGCTGTTGAAAGATCCGAAAATCCTAATCCTCGACGAAGCCACGTCATCGTTGGACAATCAGTCGGAAATGCTGATTCAGGATGCGCTGGACCACCTGATGCGGGGACGCACCACCCTCATCATCGCGCATCGGTTGAGCACCGTGCACAATG
>SMVT01000146.1 GCA_004357365.1 Nitrospina sp. | reverse complement strand
ATACGTCTTCAATTCACTTAGATGAACCAAGGCATATTTTATTTTGGAATCTGTACGGTCAATTAATGATTGAAGATTTTCCATACCTAAAAATAGGACTAGTGGCCTATTAAGTCAAGGAAAGCTGGGTGGGGAATAGGGAAGTTACCCCGCCTTCACGGAAGCGAGGAGTTTGTCGATGATGTCGATGGGTTTGATGTTTTCGGCTTCGGCTTTGAAGTTGAGGATGATCCGATGTTCCAGCACCTGGCGGACGACGCTCCGGATATCCTCGACGGTGGCGGCGACGCGGTCGTCCATCAGCGCCCGCGCCTTGGCGGCCAGCACCAGATACTGCGACGCGCGCGGGCCGGCGCCCCAGTTGACCCATTCGTTGACGAAGCTCGGCGATGCGCCGTTGCCGGGGCGACTGCTCTGCACCAGATCGACCGCGTAATGCGCCACGTGTTCCGCCACCGGCACGCGCGGCACCAGGTTCTGGAACTCCAGAATGCGGTCGGCGGTGATCACCACTTCCAGTTGCGGTTTGTAGCCGGAGGTGGTCGACAGCGCGATTTCCACTTCCTGCTCCCTGGTCGGGTAATCCACGTTGACGAGGAACATGAACCGGTCCAACTGCGCTTCCGGAAGCGGGTAGGTGCCTTCGTGTTCGATCGGATTCTGCGTGGCGAACACCAGAAACGGCTGGTCCAGTGTGTGGGTTTCCGAGCCAACAGTGACTTGCAACTCCTGCATGGCCTGGAGCAGAGCCGCCTGGGTTTTCGGCGGGGTGCGGTTGATTTCGTCCGCCAGGATGATGTTCGAAAAAATCGGGCCTTTGATGAACCGGAACTCGCGGTGCTTGGTGGCTTGGTCCTCGTACAGGATTTCCGTGCCGGTGATGTCCGACGGCATGAGATCGGGCGTGAACTGGATGCGGCTGAACTTGAGGTGGAGGATTTCCGCCAGCGTGCTCACCAGCAGGGTTTTGGCGAGACCCGGGACGCCGACGAACAGGCAGTGCCCGCGTGAAAACAGGGCGACCAGCAAATCCTCGATCACCGCGTCCTGCCCGATGATCACCTTGTGAATTTCCCGGGTGACTTTCTCCTTGGCCTCCAGCAGTTCTTTCGCCAGCTCCAGATCCTGCGGGGATGTTTCAGTCGACATAAGAATCCTTTAGTATCGGGTAATTAGACAACTAACTCTTAAGCTTCGACTCAAGCCCAGCCTGAGTCCAGTGTAATCTATTTTATATAGCTATACAACAATCCCTGCTGTTCCTTCTTCCGGGTTTGCCCCAGTGCGGCGTAGATGTTGATGAGGCGGGTGTGGACGAAGGGGTTGAACGGGTTGATGCGCACCGCCTTCTGGAAAAACTTCTCGGCGGCGGCGTAATCCTTTTTCATATAGAACAGCTCCCCGAGGTGGGTCAAAGTTGTTGGGAACATGGGATAGTAGTTGAGACTGGTACGAAGCAAATTCTCGGCTTTGGCGTAATCCTTGTTGAGGAGATAAATGCCGGCCAGTTTGTTGTACAGGACGGGTGACAACATTTTCGATTCCTCCATGGCTTTTTGGTATTCGATGATCGCCGCCTGAATGTAATGGCGCGATTTCAAAATGTCGCCGAGCCGGGTGAGGTCGTGCGCCCGCCGGTTTCCCGCTTCCTGCAACGCCGCCTCTTGGGCCGCTTCTTTTTCTCCCTGCGACTTCGGGTTTTTGAACCGAAACTTGAGCACCGTCAGGCCGGGGATGGTTTTTAATTGACGCCCGGCCAGGTAGGCTTTCCAGTCGGCCTGGAACGGGCTCAGGCTTTTACCGATGAGGGTTTCCAGCGCCACTTCAAAGGGTGTGCCCTGCGCCAGCTCGGCCGCCAGCCTGGCCAAAATGGAATCATCGTTCTGCCGCACCATGTAATCGACCATGGTGGCGACCTCGGCGTAGGCCAACTGGACGTCTTCCGCGCTTTTGAGTTTGGCGAGCGACGGCATCATGTCCTCGAGGGCGACCATGTAATCGTTGGCCAGTCCGTTGGCCAGAATGGTTTCCATGATGGGGGTCAGGTGGTCGGTGCCGTCGCGCCAGCGGGTTTCCAGGAATTTGGCGATGCCTTCGTGGAGCCACAGCGGAGCGTTGTTGCGGCTTTTACTGCTGAGCAGGTAATGCGTGTATTCGTGGCTCAGCGTGTCCAGCCAGTTGTAGCCGCGCACCAGCGAGGCGGGGGAGATCATCATGATGCGGTTGTACTTGCAGAGCGCCACGGTGCCGGAGGTCATGATATCTTTCAGCGTGAGCGGCGAGATGCGGGCGAAGGGGATGCGGTCGGGATAAATCTCGACCAGAACCTTGTTCTTCGGGAAATATCCCAGCACCTTGCCCAGCACCTGGTAGGATTTCTCCAGCGCTTCGGTGGCGTAGGGGATGAGCACCTGGTCCGGTCCGTCGACATAACGGAAAATAAAATGCTCCGATTCCTGCGTGACGAACACCGAGGTGGCCTCATGGGTATTTTTGACGAGGGTTTTGAACTCCTTGACCGTGTGGTACTGGTCGTCGACGGTCTCCAGAATCTTCCACGCCTTTTCGTAATTGCCCTGGTAGAACTCGACCCGCGCGTTAAGAAAATGCACGTCACCGGAATTCGGGTACCGTTTGAGGAGTTCTTGCGTGGCCGCTTCGGCTTCCTCGAACCGCCATTGATCGATCAGGATATACGCCTGGGTGACCTCTTCCTGGAGATCGGCCCGTGCGAAATCCAGGCAGGCGGACCACGCCGCAAGCGTCCAGACCATCACTGCGACGTGTTTCGTGAAGCGGTTCATTTCACCAGTTCCTTATAATATTCCCCTACCAGGCGTTCGTATTTTTTGGGATATTTGTTTTTCATGGCCTTTAAAATTTCCTCGCGAAACTGGCCGGGCACCTGGTACTGATCCTCGGAGGGCAGGGTGACTTTTTCCTGTTTCATGCGCGTCGATCCTCCGCTGCGGCGGCTGTCCGGCGACCGACCCTGGCCGAGGCGCAGGGTGCGCTGACCGCGCCCCTTGCCGGGACGCTGGCTGGCCTCTTTCAACTGGTTGAGCATCTCTTTGGTTTCGGACAGCTCCCGCAGGGCCCGGTTTTCCGCCTTAATGCTTTCCGGGACCTGGTGTTTGCTCAGCCGGCCTTCCGCCGCTTTCATGTGCCGCCCACTGCTGTTCATTTTATGGGACAGCAGGGGGCTGAGCATGGGGTTGTCCTGGTTCATCCGGCGGAACTTCCGCGCCAGCTCTGCGGTCTGCCGGCGCAGGCCTTTCTGCCGGCTGGACATGCCTTTCATGTTCTGTTTGTCCTGCTCGGAAATAAGGTTTTGATAATCCTGCTTGAGGTCGCGCATCATCGTTCCCAGCTTCTTGGAAATTTCGCTGTTGATTTGCGTGATGGTCAGCAGGTCAACCTTCATCTGATCCAGCAGGTCCGGGTTCAGTTTTCGTGACGTGCGGAAGTGGTTTTGCCAACGGAACACTTCCGGGTAGGTTTTCTTGAACAGGGCATTGAATTCGAACAGGTCCATCAGTTCGGTGAATTCTTCCAGCTTGTCGTATTGTCCCATGAGCTCCGGCAGATAATCTTTAAAGCCGTGAAACATTTTCATCTGGAGCGCCTGTTGCGCTTCCATATTTTCGGACAATTCTTTCCGAGCCTTGTTGAGTCCGGTGAATTTTCCCCGAATTTTCGATTGGCCGACCGAACCGAGGGTGTCCTGCCCCAGCTGCTGGATCCGGTCCTGGATGGCGGCCTGCTGTTCCATGAGGTCGACCAGGTTTTTCATATCCGGGTGGTTGGCCAGCAGGCGCTCGTCTTTGCGCAGGATGGCGAGAATGGCGCGCACGTCCTTGCGAAGGTCCTTGAAGAATTCCTCCAGCCGGTTTTCGAATTTGTCCGACTGCTTGGAGCGTAGCGATTTATTGAGCTGTGTGGTCTGGTTGAGCAGGTCCTTCTGATCTTCCTCCAGCGCTTCGATGGTTTTCAGCGCGTCGTCCAGTTGTTTCATGATTTGCAGGTCCAGCAGGTTTTCCTGGGAGGCGTCGAGATCGTCCAGTTGATTGGAAAACGCCCGGAGATCGTCCGCCAGTTTTTCGAGTTCTTCCATGGCCTCGTCGATTTTGCCGCGGTTGATCAGGTCCATGAGTTTTTCAAGCGAGGCGGAGAAGGATTCCATATTGAGATTTTCAAACGCGTTGGGATTGAGAAATTCGTCGGCCAGGCCCTGGTTCTGCCGCGCCAGTTGTTCCATGATCTGCTGGAGTGTTTCCCTGATTTTCTCCAGGGCTTTTTTGAACTGTGGCGTCCGGGCCTTACCTTTCCGGTCTTTGACTTTCTGGAATTCTTCGCGCAGGGATTCGGTCAGTTCGGTGAGGGTCCGATTGAGGTTCAACGCCTGTTCCATCCGTTCCCGGTTGAGGATTTTGATGAGAAACAGGATGTCGCGTTCCAGCTGGGTGATGAGCCGGTCATGCACGTCTTCCAGCGGCGGAAAGTTGAGCCCGATGGGCGTGGCCTTGGCCAGGGCGCGGGTGAGCCGGTTCATGGCCTCGATCTGGTCCTGGCGGATGTCGTTGAACCCGGAAATGATGTTGTCCAGCAGGGTCAGATAAGGTTGGGGAAACGATTCGATGTCCTTGGCCTGGCTTTCGATGGACTGGGCGAGACCGATGATCTCGATCAACTGGTTGGTGCTCGACGCCAGAACCCGTTTGAGTTGCGGCAGACCCTCCGGGGATCGGTTGATCTCCGTGATGTCTGTTACCAGGCTGACCGCCAGCAGGGCCACCATTTTATCGATCAGCTCTTCCTGGAGCGCCAACAGGTCCAGCCGCTTTTTCTGCTCGTCGAACACATCAAACGAAAACACCTCGGACTGGCCGGTGTTGGGACCGGAGACGTTGTCGTTGTCCGCAATTTCGAGATAGTAATGAACCCGGTCGCCGGGTTGAAAATCCATCGTGCTGAGTTCCCAGGTGTACCCGTCCTGGATGTCTTTCTGGTTCCCCTTGATGCGCTTAATGGTTTTACGCTGAATGCGGCCTTCGGCATCGATGACCAGATCGATTTTATGGATGCCGAAATCATCCTTGCCTTCGTAGAAAAACTGGACCTTGTGGTTCAGGTAGTAGACCGGTTTGGGGTTGGCCAGGAAAATAATGATTTTTGGGGCTTGATCGCGGTCGAGGGTGACCGGGTATCGCTCCGCCAGCAGAGTTTTCTTTCCCTCCGGCGATTTGAGGCGAAACTGGTAAAAACCGGGTTCCTTGACCATGAACCGTCCTCGAATTTCCGTCCGGTCGTAGACGGTCATGGAAAGGTCGTCCTCGCCGTTGAGGACCAGCGAAGCGCCCTCCACCGGAACGTTGACGTCCCCCTCCAACACCACCTCGGTTCCGGGAAGCACCTGGATTTTGCCGTCGGACGGATTTTCGGTGACCGATTTCATCCGGGTGTACGCCGGGTAATTGAAGGTCAGCTGTAAATCGTCGATGGCGTAGGCCGTTTCCGGACCGGCGGCTGCCGGGGGCGCGTTTTCTGAATGGGCGTCTTGAATGGTTTTAGCCAGTGCCGGGGGCCGGGTCCAATGGTCGTAACCGCGTGTCAAAAAATCCGGCAGGACCAGGGCCGCCGTCAGCGCGATCAGGAAGAATCCCGCGGTCCATTGACCATGGCGCACCAGCGGGCGCCGCGGCACCAGCTCGTTGATCTTGAGGGATTGGATACGCTGATGGGTTCTCCGGATCAGTTCGCGGATCATGTCCTGCGACAGGTCGGTGCGAGTGCCGGCGGTCCCGCTCAGCCTGGGTTCCAGCTGGATGGAACTGATCAGGGCGTTGTTGAGATTGCCGACCCGGTTTTCCACCCACAACGCCGTTTGCTGAAGCGGGGTTTTGAAGAACAGGGCTCGGACCAGCAGGACCGCCAGCCCGATCCCCAGAAACGCGGCCCATACTATAAGGAAAGGACCCAGAAACGGGCGGGGGTTGTCGGAAAAATAGGCGATCAGGTTGCCGATCAGCATCCCGGCCAGACCCCATGCCAGAACCTGCAACCCGCCTTGAACCAGAAGGAAGCCTTTCCGCCTTCTGCGGACGCGGTCCAGAAATTGTTTGATAGCCGTTGAAGGATCCATGGAGAGCCCTGAAACCTGAGTGTCTTAGGGATATTTTATTACATCCCGGGGCCCTTTTCCCAAAAAAGGGGAGATAAAAAGGAGGGACAGGACCGCACCCTTGCGGGCGGTTTCAGGGAATCTAAAACCTTAGGCGCACAGTTTCAAGGTTTTATGCGGAGGCCTTCCGGGGACCGTTTCAGGCCGTACCGGGATTGTTATTTCCCTTGGCAGCGTTCTCTTTAAAAAAGGGAGCGAACAGTTCGATGGGAATCGGAAAAAAGGTGGTGGTGGTTTTGTCCACCGAAATGTCCAGCATGGTCTGGAGAAACCGCAACTGCAGAGCCGGCGGGTGTAGATTGATGATGTCGGCGGCATCGCCGATTTTTGCCGCCGCTTCGAATTCGCCGAGGGAGTGGATGATCTTGGCGCGCCGTTCCCGTTCCGCCTCCGCCTGTTTGGCCAGCGCCCTCTGCATTTCATGCGGCAGGTCGACGTTTTTCACTTCCACGTTGGCAACCTTGACGCCCCAGGGCTCCGTCTGGTCATCGATCACTTTCTGCAGGTGGATGTTGATGTCCTCGCGATTGGCCAGCAGATCGTCGAGCTGGCTTTGACCCAGTATACTGCGCAATGTGGTCTGGCAGATTTGCGAAGTGGCGTAGAGGAATCCTCCACTTCGATGATGGCTTTTCGGGGGTCCAGCACACGGAAATACACCACCGCGTTGACTTTCACGGTGACGTTATCCTTGGTGATGATGTCCTGCGGCGGCACGTCCATGACCACGGTACGCAGGCTGACTTTAACCATTTTTTGAAGACCGGGGATGACGATGATGACGCCGGGTCCTTTGACCTTATAAAATTTTCCCAAAAGGAAAATGACTCCGCGTTCGTATTCGCGAAGGATTTTGATCGCGCTGAATAAAAACAGGACCAGCGCTATTAAGATGTATGCGGTTAGATTCATGGTCATGGTGGTCATCCCCCCTGGAAACGGTTTTAAAATCCCATTAATCATATAATAACAGTATTTGGACGAGCGACCCGTAAAAAAGATAAAGGTTTTTCGCAGGTTCGGGCATTCTCCCGGCTTGTGGTACACTTTGGATATGAGCCCGGTGGTTCCCCCCAAACCGTTTAAACTCTTTCAAGCCCTGGCAATCACTGTCTGGGCCGTGGCGGGGATGGTGGTGTGTTCGGCGGATGTGGCCGCCCGGGAAAATCTTCTGGAATTGTCCACCCGGTCGCAGGTCACCGCCGAGGGCAAGGTGACCCTTTTCCTGACGCTGACCAACCACAGCCGCGAACCGTTGTTCCATCTGCACCCGATGTTTCACTTCCATCACACCCGGTCGCCGATGCCGATGATCCCTCGCCTGTGTCCCGGCGAAAGCCTCACCCTCGAAAATAAAAAACATCCGCCGGTGAGGCGCGTGGGCAGTTATCCGGTGGTGGCCATGGTCCAATACCGGGAGAGCGAAAAAGCGGCGCCGGCCCGCACCAGCCTGCATACCGATTCCTTTTATTTTGAGCAACCGAGGGTTTCGAAAATCGAAGGTAAAATAGGCGCCGAGGTGGAAGAAGGGGCGTCCCGGGTCAAGATCCTGCTGAAGAATCCGTCGCCATCGTTCAAGAATGTCCGGATGACGTTGCTTCTGCCGCCGGGGTTGGTGGCCGACCGTTTCCAGGGGATGAAAGGATTCACTCTGCTCGGCGGCGAGGAGAAATATTTCGAGGTGCCGGTGCATCAGGTGGGCGGCCGAAAGGGTGGCGTGTACCCGATTCACCTTCTGGTGGAATACGGCGAGATGTTGAACCACTACTCCGGAGAAATTACAGGTGAAATCAATTTCGGCCCGGTGTTCGGCCAGGGCGCATTCTGGCCGCAAATGCTGGTGTTCCTGTTTCTGGCGGTGACCCTCTTCCTGGCTCTCCAGAAACGTTTTGCACCCCTCAAATTCCGCTAATCTCCGCTTTTCCCGTTTCTTTTCCCAACATATTGTTGCCACACCCCAGCCGTTTCCTGTTGCCGGT
>SMVT01000145.1 GCA_004357365.1 Nitrospina sp. | reverse complement strand
GTGACGGGCTTGTTCAGCTTGGCGGTTTTGTATGAGGAACAGGGTGATACCGGACGCGCCCTCGAGAAATACCGGGAGGTCTTAAAAATCAATCCTCAACATATCCAGGCGCGGGATAAAATGCGCCAGTTGAAACATAAAAAAGAATGAATTTCCGGCTTTTTCAAACTTGGCGAATTTCAAGGGTTTTCCAAATGATCGCCCTAGGTGGGGTATAACTGTAAATGAAATAAGGTTTGACAAATGAGAAGGTTAGCAATTATTCTAAGTTTACATCGTAAGGCAGTGGGGAAAATGCATCGATTGGGTCCCCATACAACAATCATCAAGGAGGTTGGGTGCAAAAAGAAATATACACCATAGTTGTGTTTCCCGGCTCGGCCGGGTCTCCTATAAGAATTCAGTTTTCCAAGATGGTTGGGAAGATTGCTCTTATTTCCCTGGTGGCGGTTTCCCTTTGCTTGGGCGGCGCGGGCATCTTTTTCATCAATCAGTATGCGAATTACAAAGATGATCAAGTGGTGCTGGCTTCGCTGAAACGGCAGGAAAAAATCCAGAAAACCCAAATCGACAAATTCAGTAAACAGGTCCGTTCGTTCGAAACGGAAATGGCTCGCCTGGAAAGTTTCGAAAAGAAACTGCGGATCATTACCGCTTTTGAAAATTCTCCGAAGGGGAAACAGGAGCATCTGGGCGTCGGAGGCCCTTATGGATTGTCCTCGCACAGTTTTGCAACCTCCCTGGAAAAAGAAACGCAGTCCATGCTGGACCGCCTGTCCGGCGATTTAAATATTCTGACCAATCATATCAAGATGCGCCAGTTCAGCTTTCAGGAACTGGATGAGTATCTGAAAAACCAAAAGTCCCTGTTGGCCTCCACGCCTTCCATTTGGCCGACACGGGGTTGGGTGACCTCCGGTTTTGGTTACCGGAAATCTCCCTTCACCGGTCTTCCTGAAAAACATGAAGGCCTGGACATCGCTACCCGGATGGGTTCCGAAGTTCGCTCGACGGCGGATGGCAAAGTAATCCTGGCGGGTCGTGAGAACGGGTACGGAAACATGGTGGAAATTGATCACGGCTACGGAGTGTTGACCCGGTATGGTCACAATTCCAAAAATCTGGTGAAAGTCGGCGACAAGGTTAAGCGCGGACAAACCATCGCCCTGGTCGGGAATACCGGCCGCAGTACCGGTCCCCACGTCCATTACGAAGTTCTCGTTAATGGAATTCCGGTCAGCCCTAGAAATTATATTCTGGAAGACTGATTCCCACCCGGTTTGCCATCCAGGACGCTTTGTTGAGCGTCCTATTTTTTTGTCCTTTTGAAAACGGCTTGAAACCGTCGGACCTCCAGCCATCGGGGCGCCCCAAAACATACCCCGCGCGACGGTATTTTTGGTATAATCACTGATTCAGGAGCGCTGCGGCTCCGGTCACTCCGTTTCAACGTTGGATTTTCCTTTTGAACCCTCATGTCAAAACAAACCGCCGCGGAACAATAATTTTAATTCATCGACATCTCGTCTCCCAGAGCGTTAGCCCTCCGGTTGGGATGAATAGAGGATTGGAATGGTTTTACGACTTCTGAAAATGATCGTGGGCACCCGAAACGAGCGGGAGCTGAAGCGAATCCAGGAATATGTGGAGCAAATCAATGCCCTGGAAGAAGAAATCAAAAAGTTATCCGATGGCTCGCTGAAAGCCAAAACCGTTGAATTCAGAGAACGCCATCATGGGGGTGAATCTCTGGAGGAGTTATTGCCCGAAGCCTTCGCCGTGTGCCGGGAGGCCAGCGTGCGGACCTTGGGAATGAGGCATTTCGACGTGCAAATGGTCGGTGGGGTGGCCCTGCACGAAGGCAAAATCGCGGAAATGAAAACCGGAGAGGGAAAAACCCTGGTGGCGACCCTGTCGGTTTATTTGAACGCGTTGACCGGCAAGGGCGTTCATCTGGTCACGGTCAATGAATACCTGGCGGCACGCGACAGCGAGTGGATGGGGCAGATCTATAAATTTCTGGGGCTGAGCGTGGGAACCATTTTTCACGATATGTCCGAGGAAGACCGGCAGAAGGCCTACAACGCAGACGTGACCTACGGCACCAACAACGAGTTCGGGTTCGATTATCTGCGCGACAACATGAAATTCAGCTCCGAATATTTCGTTCAGCGCCGGCTTAATTTTGCCATCGTCGACGAAGTGGACAGTATCCTGATCGACGAAGCCCGCACCCCTCTCATTATTTCCGGTCCGGCGGAGGAATCCACCGACAAATATTACACCGTCAACCGGATCATCCCGAACCTGAAAAAGGATGCGGATTACACGCTCGATGAAAAGGCCCGGTCTTCGGCGTTGACTGAAGAGGGCATTTCCAAGGTCGAAGAACTGCTGAAGGTTTCCAACCTGTACGATCCCCTCCAGATCGAAACCCTGCACCACGTCAACCAGGCCCTGAAAGCCCATGTCGTTTTCAAAAATGAAGTCGATTATGTGGTCAAAGACGACAAGGTGGTGATCATCGATGAATTCACCGGCCGGATGATGGCGGGCCGGCGTTACAGCGACGGACTCCACCAGGCCCTGGAGGCGAAAGAGGGTGTCACGGTTGAAAATGAAAACCAGACCCTGGCGTCGATCACTTTCCAGAATTTTTTCCGGATGTACGACAAGCTGTCGGGAATGACCGGGACCGCCGATACCGAAGCGGAGGAATTCCAGTCGACCTACAAGCTGGAGGTGTTGGCGATTCCTACCAATATGCCGATGGTCCGGGATGATTACTCCGATCTCATTTACCGGACGGAGAAGGAAAAGTTCGACGCGGTTATTGAAGAGATCAGGGAATTGAACGCAACCGGGCGACCGGTGCTGGTGGGAACCATTTCCATCGAAAAATCCGAGCAGTTGAGCAAATATCTTAAAAAATTCGGCATCAAACATAATGTACTGAACGCCAAGCATCACGAACAGGAGGCTGAAATCATTGCGCAGGCCGGGCAGAATGGGGCGGTGACCATCGCCACCAACATGGCCGGCCGGGGAACCGACATTGTCCTGGGCGAAGGGGTTCCGGCACTGGGAGGATTGCATATCCTGGGGACGGAGAGGCACGAGAGCCGCCGCATCGACAACCAGTTGCGGGGCCGTTCCGGCCGTCAGGGAGACCAAGGATCCTCGCGATTTTATCTTTCGTTGGAGGACGACCTGCTTCGCATCTTCGGATCGGACAAGATCTCCGGGCTCATGGCCAAACTGGGAATGGAAAACGGCCAGCCGATCGAGCACGCCATGGTCTCCAAGGCGGTGGAAAATGCGCAACGCAAGGTGGAGGGGCACAACTTCGACATCCGAAAACATCTGCTGGAATACGATGACGTCATGAACCGGCAGAGGGAAATCATCTATACTTTACGCCGCGACATTCTCACGGGAGACAACCAGAAGGACCTGCTTTACGATATCGCCGATGAGGTGCTGGAGAAAACCCTGGCGGACATCATCCCTCCGGATATTTATCCCGAGGAATGGGATATCGAACGGCTCAATGAAAGCCTGGAACGGTTGTTGGACGTTTCCTTAAAGAAGGCGGATGACCAGCATTTGCTTCTGGAAGGCAAACAGAAGATCGATCTGGAAGACTGCAAGGTCGAGCAGATTCATGAAGAGGTGTTCAGTGCCGCCACCGACAAGTACGATTTGAAGGAGAAAGAAATCGGGCCGGAGCTTCTGCGTTACCCGGAGCGGATGATCATGCTCCAGGTACTGGACAACCTGTGGAGGGAGCATCTTTTGGCGATGGATCACATGAAGGAGGGCATCGGCCTCCGCGGGTACGCCCAGAAAAACCCGCTCAACGAATACAAGAAGGAAGGGTTCGATTTGTTCAGCCACATGAACTTTCGAATGAAAGAGGAAATCTGTGAATTCCTGTTCAAGGCCCAGATCAACAAGGAGGCCATCCAGTCTCTCGAAACCCGCCAAGACAAAGAGGAACGCAAAGTCATAGAGCACCGGGGGGAGGGTTCAGAAGGCCAGAAGCAGGCCCCCGTCAAGCGGGATGAAAACAAAGTGGGACGCAACGAACCCTGCCCGTGCGGAAGCGGTAAGAAATACAAAAAGTGTCACGGAAAATAGGAGAAGGGCTCAGCAGACTTCCAGATTCTCTTGGCATTCGATGCAAAGCGCCGACAGGGGCCTGATTTCCAGGCGCTTGAGGGTGATGTGTTTGGAACAACTGTCGCAGACTCCGTACGTACCCTTCGCAATCTTAAACAGAGCATCTTCCACCATTCTCAACTCGTTCCGCTCCCGGCTGGAAAGCTGAAACGCCATTTCCCGGCCTTCCAGACTGGAAGCCAGGTCGATTTCATTGCTGAACGTAATATCGTTGATGGTCCGTTCCACTTCCTGGGATGAACGGAGCATGCTCCTCAATCTTTTTCTATCGTGATTCAATCTCTCCTGAATTTTCAGAATCTTCGGGTCATCTTTTTTAAAAGAGGATTTGACTACCGGCTTGATTATTTCTTCCGGCGGCGGCTCGGGCGCTTTTTTGGCGGGCACTGGTTTGATGACCTTTTTCGGAGCCGCTTTCACCGCCTTTTTCTTTGAGGCGGGTTTTTTAACAACCGCTTTGGCTTTTTTGGGAGCCTTCCCTTTTTTGGCGGCGATTTTGGGATTCTTTTTGACGGCGGTTTTCTTCTTGGAGCTTTTAACGGCCTTTTTGGCGGAAGCGCTCTTTTTGAAAGCCGGAGATTTCTTTTTCGCTGAGGGGGTTTTCGCTTTCGTCACTTTTTTCTTTACAACCTTTTTCTTTTTTACCGCCACTTGGGAGTCTCCTGATCAAGGATTTTGATAGAAGATTTAAAGGGAGTTCAACCAACTACGCATCATAACGGGCCGATCGCCGACGGGAATACTCCTCCAAAAATCGAATAATGCCAAATAAATCAATCAAATAGGCAACCTATGCTCCAAAAACTGCCCTAAAGGGTATCACTAGAGTTTGAAAAGTACAAGAAATTATATAAACACTCGAAAGATTGTCAATTTCCCTGGTGTCTCCGTGGCCGAGCGGGTTAAGCGGTTTCGTAATCCACCACAATGGTTTGTGAACAAAGAGTGCGGGCCAGTTGAATGACCGGTTGGTGGACCTCATGTTTGGAATAAGCGTCCAACCCGTCCCGGTCTTCAAAATGAGTGGTTATGACCAGGTCGAAAGATCGTTCGGAACTTTTGAAATCCTCCCCGACCTCCAGCAGCTTCAGGGATTCAATTTTTTCGGTCATACCGTTAAGAGCGGAGACCATGGTGGCCAGGTTGCCGGG
>SMVT01000144.1 GCA_004357365.1 Nitrospina sp. | reverse complement strand
CTTGTTGTAACTGACCGAACTGTGCTCCAGCCCCGTTTCCGGAAGGATGTGGCTTTTATCCATGTCGCGGCTGTAAACCGGAATCCCCGCTTCGATTCTCAAAGTATCGCGGGTTTCCGCGCCGATCGGGATAATTCCCACCGATTCCCCTGCTTTCTGAATCGCCTGGATCAAATCGGATTGATGCGTTTCGGCACACGCCAGGACATAACCTTCTTCACCGGTCAGGCTTTTGCAGATCACTTGAGTTTCGTGTCCGGCGATGTTCGCGGTGAACACGTCATTGGTGTTGTGGAGGCCCGGGCCCGATTCGGTCAGGCGCTCCAGCAGGACGGGACTTTTCGGTCCCTGCAGGGCCACCAGGAAATTAAAAGGCACCTCAGTGTTCCAGGAAATATCCTCGCGGAATTGATATTCCTTCAATTGATGGATCAGCGTATCCCGCTGGTGGGCTTCAATAAGGATCAGCGCCGTGGTGTCCGAGGTTTTGTGCAGGGAAAAATTGCACAGCAGGCGCGCTTTGCGGTCGACCAGCGCGTTGCCCAGGCCGGCGCCGACGGCCAGGTTTACCACCTCATTGGTGGTTTGGCTTTGCAGAAATGAAAAGGTGTCCTTGCCGGTGGCTGCCAGCAGGCACCAGTCGTCCAGAATAAAGTAGACGCAACCCTCGCGGGCCTGCTGGTGTTCTTCTGTGAGAGTGGTCACGGCCATAGACGATTTGCCATTGAAAGAGGGGAGAGCCCCCCGGTTCATCAAATAAAAAAGCGCATCGGCAAATCACCCGATGCGCTGAAATGGGGCCAAGCTGGCCGGGCAACGCCCGGAGGAATTTTTAAAACCCTGAGCGGCGAAAGCAACGTATCATTTGCGTCTTAACGTTCCGGCGAAATTGGCCCTGCGCCGAGCAGGCGTCACGCGGGTCAGGTGAGAGAAAACGATTCACCGCAACCGCAGGTGGATTTGGCGTTGGGGTTGACGAACACAAACCCCTTGCCCTGCAGTCCACCCTGGAAATCCAACTGCATCCCCTTTAAGTAAATCAGGCTTTTGGGGTCCATGAACACCTGGAATCCCGTGTGCTTGATCACGGTATCGCTCTCCTCTTTCGGGGAGAAACCGAGGTCGTAAGAGAGACCGGAACAGCCGCCGCCCTTGACGCCGAGGCGCAAACCAACGCCGGGTTTGTTTTCCTGCGCAATGAGTTTTTTTACTTCCTCCGAGGCGAGGGGGGTGATGGAAACGAATTCTTGAGTATCGGGCATTGAAGGCTCCCTGCAAAAAAAGGTTGAACTGTTTATTAGATACCGAAATGGCCTTTTGGTTTCAATATTATACCGCAAATTTTCAGAGTCCGTCAAACCAACCAGGCGCCCGATTCCGCGCCGCCGGGCATTCTTCTAACTTATTGAAAAACATGGGTTTAAAAAAGACCTGCCCCATTGGATTTTATGATATATTCTTAGGAGAGTCAAAAAAAGTTAAAACCTTTCGGGATCGCCTGAATCTTAAAGGTTTGAATAAAACCTTTGGAAAGAAAGGGTAGTGAATGATCAGAATTCCGGATTTGATTGACTTGGTGAAAGCGCAAATTCCCGACGCGGAAGTCAACGCGATGGATAAAACGGGGGTGAGCGACCATTTTATCATCCATGTGGTTTCCAAAGAGTTTGAAGGGAAGAACGTCATGGAGCGCCACCGATTGGTTCAGGGTTGCCTGAACGATGCCATGAAAGACGGACGAATCCATGCGGCGGAAATCAAAACAGACGTCCCCGCATAAAAATAATAACCTAAATGGTTTACCATGTTTTGTTAAGGAGTTGCCAATGTCTGCTATTGAAGACGAAATCAAAAGTGAAATTACCGAGCATAAAATTATCATTTATGGAAAAGGCACCAAAGCCGCCCCGCAATGCGGTTTCACGAGTGAGACCATACAGTTTTTCAACAAATACGGGTATCCGTTCGAGGTTGTCAATATGCTCGAAAACATGCCCAAGAGAGAAGCGCTCAGCAAGATGACCAACTGGCCGACGCTTCCGAAAGTATTCATCAACGGGGATTTTTACGGCGATACCGATATCCTCGATGAAATGGAAGCCAAGGGAGAGGTCGAGCCCTTGCTGAAAAAAGCTTTCGGCGACGCGTAAGGCGACCCTCCTTTTTAATCTCTTGCAAAGAAGGTTTTATGGCTGACAAACTGGAAGTGGGTGACCGTGCGCCCAATTTTGAACTGCCCGCGGTGTATGGTTACAAGGCCGGGGCCACCAGCCCCTCCGCTGAAGAAGGGGTGACCATCAAACTCAAAGATTATGAAGGTAAAAATTGGGTCATCCTCGCCTTTTACCTGTTTGACTCCACCCCGGAAGACACCCGGGAGATGGTCTGTTTCAACGAATGGAACCGCAAGTTCCGTACCAAGGAGGTCGAACTCTTTGGAATCAGCTGGAACGGTGTGCAAGCCCACCGTCAATTCATCGAAATCTATCAACTTGGGTTTACCCTGCTGGCTGATGAACATAAAAAAATGACCGACCTGTATGGCGTGGTCAAAGAAGTGGACGATATGGGGCAGATGGTCAAGCGCATTCACCGGACCACGTTTGTGATCGACAAAACCGGGATGATCCGTGCGGTATGGGACAACATCGAAGACCTCCGCGAACATCCCCGGGAAGTCTGGGAATTCATCCAGAAAGAAAAAGGCGGCAAGTAATGGCGCCGCCTACTGGCGGTTATCCTACCTGAAGTGTCTGGTTTTTTTCCGCGTGCCGGGTATTGCGGTTTTCGTAATTTTTGCAGATGATATCGCGAAGGTTGCGGAGCACATTCTCTTCCTTGTCATCCATGACTGTCTGGCTGGCGATGGGCGGTGAAATGATGATCTGGACCCGTCCGGGCCGGATGATTCCGCTTCCCTTCCGAATGATATTTCCCGTTCCCAAAAGAGTGACCGGCACCAGCGGCGCGCCGGACCGGATGGAAAGCAGAGGGCCGCCTTTCTTGAACGGGCCGATGGTTCCGTCCTTCGACCGCGTTCCTTCCGGAAAGATCACGATCGAATTCCCCGCCTTCAATTTTTCAATCGTCACCAGAAACGCCTGATAGGCTTTTTTGCGGTTGCTCCGGTCCACCGGGATGCTGCCCGCCGCCCGCATCGCCCATCCCACAAAAGGAATGTGAAACAAATTGGATTTGGCCACCCATCGCATCTGCACCGGCAGGAATCCATTGAGCGCGAATATGTCGAAAAATCCCTGATGGTTAGCGATGAAAATCTGCGGTCGATCCGTCAGCACATGTTCCATGCCTTCGATATTCACTTCGATTCCGTTGAGTGTACACAACCATCGCCCCCACAAACTGGAAACCTTGTGGGAGAGATTATTGCTGGGATCGAACAATCGCGCCAGAACCGCCAGGGTTCCCAGTACGATCGAAAGAAGAATGAAGATGATCCAGAACTTGATGGTATGATAAGCCGCTTTGATTATTTCCATGCCGATAAGAAGCGCGTCATACTTGAAAGGGAACGATGATAGTCCGGTGTTTAATAGGGTTCGCCTTGTTGAGCGCATTGCCCTTGCAGGAAGGGTTGGCCTGGGGTCCGGCGGGGCATCGTATCGTCGGCCATATCGCGGAAATGAATCTGGACCCCCAAGTCCTGAAAACCATCCAGCGCGAGTTTAACATAAAACATCTGGCAAATGTCGCCACTTGGGCCGACGACATCAGGAAGAGCGGGGACAGGCCGGATTTTCAGCATTATACCAATATTGCCGCCGGTCACCGGACATACCACCAGCCGCGCGACTGCCCCCGGAAGCGATGTGTGACCGAAAAAATCAAGGAATATGAACGGGTTCTCCAATCCTCAGCGGCGTCTCCGAAAATAAGGAAGGAAGCCATCAAGTTTCTGGTACACTTGGTCGCCGATGTGCACCAGCCCATGCATTTGGGATACGAGAAGGACCGCGGAGGCAATGATATTGCCGTCTTTTTCGGAAACAAACCGACCAATCTGCATCGCGTTTGGGATCATGACCTGATTTTCCTGAAGGGCAGGACCCAGGCGCAATTCGCCCGTCATTTGAACGCAGCGATTACGCCGGAGAACAAAAAGCAGTGGCGGGGCGGCACTCCCGAAGAATGGTCCAATGAAACGCGTGCGTTGGTTCTGGATTACGGATATCTCCTGCAATTTTCCAGGGGGCGGGAATTGTCCCTGGACTATATCCGGCAGGGCCGGAAAATTGTGGAAGAACAGTTGCAACGCGCCGGCATTAGCTTGGCAGGAATGCTCAATCGACTATTCAAACACTGATCCTTTCTGGAAAAGACACCATGACAGAAGCCAGTCCTCTTTATTTCAAACAACTGTTGTGCGGCGTGGACATCGCCCAGGCGGATGCCTCGGCCCGTTCCATGGCCAACTTCATTTATCTGATCGGGGACCGGGAAACGCGGGAATGCGTGGTGGTCGATCCCGCCTGGGATGTCGGCGGTCTTCTGAGCATCGTCGCGGCGGAGGAGATGAAGCTCACCGGCGTACTGGTGACGCATTATCATCCCGACCATGTCGGCGGTAATATTTTCGGCATGGATATCCTGGGCCTGTCGCAGTTGATGGAATCCCACCCGGTGCCCATTTATGTGAACAAACACGAAGCCGATGGCCTGCGTCAGGTTACAGGAATTTCAGTTTCGGACATGAAGCTGATGGACAGCGAAGACCGAATAAAAGTCGGCTCCGTCGACATTTCGTTTCTGCATACTCCGGGCCACACCCCCGGCTCCCAATGTTTCCGGGTCGGCGACTATCTGGTCGCGGGGGACACCCTGTTTTTACAGGGCTGCGGGCGGGTGGACCTGCCGGGCGGCGACAGCGAGGAAATGTATCATACCCTGACCCGCCGTCTCGCGAAAATCCAGAATGAAATCATCCTGTACCCCGGCCACAATTATGGCGGCAACGGCTCGGCGCCTCTGGGGGAAGTCCGCGAGACCAACACCTATTTGCAGATCGAAAACCTGGCGGAATGGCGCATGCTGATGGGGTGAAGCGCTCGTTTTTAAGGGCGGTTCCGAGGTTTGTTAGAAATCAGTTTGAGCGATTGATTTGATCCCGGCATCATGTTAAAAGACGTGCGAGCGCTCTTCTGGCGTTTGTCTGGAAGAGGGTCGGGAATTCGGATTCCTGTGGAGGAAACCCGCAGCAGAGGGCTTCTTCTTTAACTCATTCGAAGGAAAGTATTATGAGATCCATCTTTTCAATGTTCGCCAAATCGCCTTTTAAGCCCCTGACGAGCCATATGGACAAGGTGCGTGCCTGCGTGGACCAGGTCAAACCCTTGTTTGCCGCGCAGCTTTCCGAAGATTACGAACAGGTCCAGAAAATTTCC
Source organism: Nitrospina sp. (assembly GCA_004357365.1). Lineage (GTDB taxonomy): Bacteria > Nitrospinota > Nitrospinia > Nitrospinales > Nitrospinaceae > SZUA-226. The sequence goes on along the minus strand of SMVT01000144.1, from coordinate 3,349 downwards.
AAAAAGATCGTCCAGATGGAATACGAGGCGGACAAAATCAAAAATGACATCCGGGATCATTTGCCGCAAAGCATTTTTCTGGCGGTCGACAAACGCGATTTCAGCCATCTGCTGTCGGCGCAGGATGATATTGCCGACGCCATCGAGGATCTGACGGTCATCCTCCGCATCCGCCAATTGGCGAATCCCGACATCCTCAGGAAGCCGCTGAAAGTTTTGGTCGATCATGTGGTGATGAGCGCCCACAGCGCCTGCGACTTGATTCATGAACTGGAAACCTTGCTGGAGGCATCCTTCGGCGGTGTGGAGGCCGAAAAAGTGGAAAAGGCCTGTCATCAGCTGGCGACCTACGAATGGGAGGCGGATAAATTGCAGTTCAGTTTGGCCCAGAAACTGTTTTCACTGGGTGATGCCCTGTCCGCCGCCGACTTGTTGCTCTGGAATGAAGTGAATAAAAAACTGGGGGCCGTGGCCGACAAGTCGGAATTGATTGGAAAAACCCTGAAAATTTTTCTTGCCAAATAAATAACCCTTCCCGGAGCCTTCTCAACTTTTCCTGGAGTTTCTTTTGGATTTAGCGACCTTCCTGCTCTGGTTTGGGATACTCGCCTGCGTGTATATGGCCTGTAACATCGGCGCCAACGATGTGGCCAATGCCATGGGCACCAGCGTCGGCTCCAAATCCCTCACCTTTCGCCAAGCCGTACTGATTGCCGCGGTGGCTGAATTTGCCGGTGCATTGTTCGTCGGCGGACACGTCTCCGACACTGTGCGGAAGGGCATGGTCGACCCCAACCTGTTTGCCGATACGCCCATGCACTTGGTGTATGGAATGATTTCGGCATTGGTCGCGGCTTCGATCTGGCTCCATATAGCCAGTTCCTTGGGATGGCCGGTGTCCACCACCCATTCTATTGTCGGCGCTGTGGTCGGCTTCGGAGTGATTGCCGGCGGCGCGGAAGCCGTCAACTGGGGCAAGGTGGGTTTCGTTGTGATGAGTTGGGTGGTTTCCCCGGTGATGGGAGGGCTGGTCGCCTATGGGGTGTTCCGTTTCATCACGGTGAAAATTTTCGACCAGCGCAACCCGGTTGAACAGTCGAAAAAATGGGTGCCTTTAATGGTGTTCGTGGTGTTTGTGATCCTCGCCAACGCCATGGTGTACAAGGGGCTCAAAAATCTGAAACTGGATATGGGTTTCCAGAATGCCATGATTGTCGCGCTGGGTGTTGGTGCCATTTCATTTGTCATCGCCAAATTCCTGGTGAATAAAATCAAAGAGGTTTCCCCGGACGATATCAACCAGCAGTTTGCTTCCACCGAATATATCTTCAAATTCCTCCAGGTGATCACCGCGTTTTACGTGGCGTTTGCCCATGGCGCCAATGATGTGGCCAATGCGGTAGGTCCGTTGGCCGCGGTGGTTTCCATTTTAAAAAGCGGTAGCGTTGAAATGAAGGTGCAGATGCCCCTCTGGATATTGGCCCTGGGCGGCACCTGCATTGTATTCGGATTGATGATCTGGGGCACCCGCGTGATGGAAACGATCGGCAAAAAAATTACCGAAATCACCCCGTCCCGCGGTTTCTCGGCGGAGTTCGCCGCGGCCACGGTGGTTTTGATTTGTTCCAAAATGGGTCTGCCCATTTCCACCACCCACACCCTGGTCGGTTCGGTGATCGGAGTGGGTTTTGCCCGCGGTTTGGCCAGCTTGAATCTCGCCATCATCAAAAAGATTGTTGTCTCCTGGATTGCCACCATCCCATTCACCGCCGTTCTGGCCATGCTGTTTTATAAAACGTTCACTTATTTTCTCCCCTGAGCGCGTTTTCCCGGATTGTGTTTCTCGCTTCCGCCGGCACCCTTTCCGGGAACAAGGTATAATGCCCCTGCGTTGTGAATTTCCCAGGCATGAACCCTTCGGGTGGAATAACCCCCGGCATTTTTCCCTCTAATAATAGAGTGCCCCATGAAAGTATCGGGACAGCTCCGCAAAATGACCCATGAGGAGGCGGATCCTGTCGAATACTTCCTGAGTCTGGACGAACAACCGGTGCCGGTCAATCCCGCGATCGGCCGGGAAATGTCTTTGAAGTTTTTGAATAAGATTACCTGTATCGAATGCGGCCGGTCGATCAAAAAAACCTACGATCAGGGATATTGTTTCCCGTGCGCGCGCGACCTGCCGGGAAATGCCATGTGTGCCGTCCGGCCGGAAAAATGCGAACATGAATTCGGCAACGAGCAGGACCGGGAGTTTTTTAAGAAGTATTGCAAGGTGGATCATCTGGTGTACCTGTCGCTGACGTCGGGGGTGAAAGTGGGGGTGACTCGTCACTTGAATATCCCGTCACGCTGGATCGACCAGGGCGCGGTGCAGGGTCTGGTGATCGCCCGCACGCCGGAGCGGAAACTGTCCGGCCTGATCGAGGTGGCTTTGGCCGCACACATGGCGGACAAGACCAACTGGCGGAAAATGCTCAAGGGGGAAACGGACCCGGTGAATTTGCGGGAGGGCCGGGAACAGGTCCAGGCCTGGTTTCCCGCCGACCTGATGCGATATTTTCTGAAGGACGAGGCGGTGCGCGAGTTGCATTACCCGGTGGAGGCGGTGCCTTTCAAAATTGTGAGCCATAATCTGGATAAGGAACCTCAATTGCGCGACCGGTTGACCGGAATCAAAGGCCAGTATTTGATTTTCGAACAGCGGGTCATCAATTTGAGAAAGTATGCCGGGTATCATGTGGAATTTGAAACATTGGATTAGGGCGCGTTTGCGAATGAGACCTTTGCATAACCCGGTCTTCCCCAGTTCGACGAAAATCCAAATCCCCTCTCCCCGTGAGGGGAGAGGAAATTCGGGTGACCCGCGCCTTAGGCAATCCTTTCAGCTGGCTCTGCTATTTGTGCAAAGGTCTCTTTGCGACTAAGGAGGTTCGGTGGATATTGAATTAAATTGGCTGGTCGATTCGACGGTGCTGTACCGCCTGGTCCTGGCGATTCTGCTGGGCGGAGTGGTGGGGATGGAGCGGGAGATGCACGGGCGTCCCGCCGGATTTCGCACGCATATCGTGGTCTGCCTGGGAGCGGCCATGATGATCATGGGCGCGGAATACTACCAGAAGTCCGTAAATCCGAGCAGCGTGCTGGATCCCAACCGCATGGCCGCCGGCATCATTACCGGAATCGGCTTTTTGGGAGCCGGGGCCATCATGCGGGAGGAGAACGTCGTGCGCGGGCTCACCACCGCCGGTTGTATCTGGTTTGTTGCCGGGTTGGGAATCATCATCGGCAAGGGGCTGTTTCCTCTGGCGTTGTGGGGCACCCTGCTGGTGCTTATCATGCTGGTGTT
>SMVT01000143.1 GCA_004357365.1 Nitrospina sp. | reverse complement strand
AGGAAGCCAATACCCAGGTGAAAGGACAATTTATTTTTGGTGGCACCAATTTGCTGAACCCGCCCTATCAGGCGAATCCGTCTAGCCTGGGAGCGGTTTATTCCGGGAACGCCGGCAGCCTGCAGGTAGAGGTCGGGCCCAACCTGACCGTTGCCATTACCCGCCCAGGCTCTGATGTGTTTGGGACCGATATGAATCCGGCGTTGAATGACACTTTACTTGCGAGTACACCTTTAGCGGCTTTAAATGGTGGTACTGGAATTCCAGTGGGTACGTTTACTATTACTAATAGAGCAGGTGTCTCTACGGTAATTAACACTGCGTTGTTGGCGACGCCGACGGTCAACGCATTGATTGCGGCCATTAGTGCCGCGCCTAATATAACCGCGTCCCTGAACGCGGACAAATCAGGCCTCCTGATTACCGATACGACTCCCAGTAATCTCATTACACAGCCCTTAACCGTCACCGAGGGAAGTGGCACTACCGCCCAAAGCCTGGGTATTCTGAGTCAAAATGACGGAAATATCACCGGCACAAACTTGAACCCGGTGTTGACCGCGGCTACTTTGATTTCCGATCTGGATGCCGGAAATGGCTTAACCCTCGGTCAAATTGATATTGTCAATGGAGCGCTTACGGGTGTGGTGGATTTGAGTGGAGCGACCACGGTGGGCGATGTGCTGACGGCGATCAACGGGGCGGGCTTGAACGTATTCGCGGACATCAACAGCCAGGGTAATGCGCTGCAAGTGGTTTCCACCGATCTGACTACTACGGCCGTCATCAGCGAGGTCGCGGGAGGCAAGACGGCGGCTCTCTTGGGAATTGGCGGCGGCAATGTTTTTACCGCGCTGGACGCATTACGGGAAGCCCTGGAACGGAATGATGCCGACGGGATTCTGGCTTCTTTTGGAAATTTGAATGCGGCGTTGGACACTATCCTCGCATCGCGGGCGGAGTATGGAGCCCTGGTTCGCACCATGGATACTTTAGAAATCGGCCATGATGCGGATGAAGTCAGCGAGACCGCACAGATGTCCGCCGTGGAAGATGCGGATTTCGTAAAGGCCGCGTCTGACCTGGTAGCGTTGCAATTGGCCCTGGAGGCCACCCTGAACACTACGGCCCGGGTCCTTCAACCGAGCCTGTTGGATTTCCTGCGTTAGTCTGGAAATTATTTAGGACTGTGTTGTGGAATATTTTTGGTGGTCTTTTGATCGTTCTCCTGGAGGGAGATGCAGGGGAGATCAATTTGGAAGGTAGCGCCCTCTCCATATTTGCTTTCCACTTCGATACTGCCAGCATGCTTTTCGATAATGGTGTAACACACGGAAAGGCCCAATCCCGTTCCTTTGTCCTCAGGTTTGGTCGTGAAAAAAGGATCGAATAATTTAATCATATCCTCTTCCTTGATTCCGGTTCCGGTGTCGGCAAATTGGATTCGAATAAAATTGCGTTGAATTATTGGAATTTCATCGGGATGCGTTTTGATATCGGTTTTACGCCGATTTTGCTTCAGGTCCCTGACATGCAATTTCGTGGTCACGGTCAAGGTGCCGCCCCCTTCCATTGCGTGGCGGGCATTGTTGGTTAAATTCATAAAAACCTGGCGCATGCGATTGGCATCAATTTTAATTTTTGGAAGATCAGTGGCGAAATTGCGAACCACCTGGACATTATCGATTTGCATGTCCTTTTCCATGATGGAAAGAACCGACTCCAGCTCTTCATTGATATTGCTGTAAGTGAGTTCCATATCCTCTTTGCGCGAAAATTTAAGAAGGCCTCCCACGATTTTCTCAATGCGACCGATTTCCTCCATGATGGATTCAAGGTCTTCGTTTAAACTTTCGTCCTTTTGCCGCTCCAGCATCAAGGCCTGCACATGGCCTGAGATAATATTCAAGGGGTTGAGCAGTTCATGGCACACGCCCGCCGCCAGGCGGCCGATACTGGCCAGCTTTTCAGACCGCAGAATCTGATCCTGGGCCGTTTGAAGTTTCTTCATGGAAACTTGCAAATCGTTATTGGCCTGGGTTAATTCTTCGTTGTTTTTTTTCAGTTGATCTTCAGCTTGTTGACGCCGTTCTTCCTCTTTCCTCAGCTGAATGGCGAACCGAATGGATTGAAACAGCGATTCGGAGGTCAGACTTCCCTTGGTGCGGTAGTCCGTGGCGCCGCTTTTCATGGCTTCCACCGCTATTTCCTGGTCACCCTGCCCGGTCAGGAAAATGATGGGAGTGGAGATATCCCTTTGACGGACCATTCGAAGCAGATCGATCCCGTCTATTTCTCCCAGACGAAAATCGAAAAGGCAAATGTCAAAGGTAATCTTTTCGAGAAAATCCAGCGCGGATTGTGGGTTGAGGGCGTGCTTAATTACCGGCCGGGGATTAAGATCCCTTTCGGCTATTAAATCCTTAATGAAGAAAGCATCATCCTCATCGTCTTCTACTAGAAGAATTTTTAAGCCTTCGGATTTCATAGAGCTGAAAGGTGAATTTAATCAGGTAACTTAACGATATTGAACCAGTAATTGGACAGAACCTTAACGACTTCAACGAATTCATTGAATCGAACCGGCTTTTGAATATAGGAGTTCACTCCCAGATCATAAGCGTGGCTGATATCCGTGTCCGCTTTGGAAGTGGTCAGCACTATAACGGGAATTTTGCGGAGCGTTTCGTTTTTCTTGATTTCGTCCAACACTTCGCGCCCATCTTTGCGGGGCATGTTTAAATCCAGCAGGATCAAACTGGGGAGTTCCGCGTGGGCTTTCTTCTTGGAGGCTCCAAGGGGTTCCAGATAGTTCATGAGCTCCTCCCCATCTTTGACCCATTTAATTTGAGTATCGACCCCGGCTTCTTTTAACGCCTCTATCGTCAACAGGTAATCGTCTTCGTCGTCTTCAGCAATCAGAATGGGGTGTAATCCGTTGAGTTTAGTGGTCATAATTACCCGTGACAAAAGGACCTTGGATCGGCAGAAATTTAAAAGGGATATCTAATATATTGTAAGGCTCTTATTTAAAATGAAAACCCTTAATTTCCATTCATATCCGGTCACGGCCGGGCGCCTGGCTCAACACCGGCAAAATATCCCAAGGGTCTTGGGATTCCCCTCGTAACCCCCTCTTTTAATGGATTGGATTTTTGGATGGTTGAAAATATTCAATACCAGCCCCTGAATTCCCAGTAAGAACTAAATACCTGAAAAAATGCTCCTTTACCAGCGTCTGGGGCGCCCTCGAGAGCATGGCGGCCTCCAGGGAGCCCGGAAAGTCTCCTTAGAGGGCGCAATAATTTTCGGTATCGCGAATACAGCTTCGGTTAGTCGACCGCGATAACCTTTTTGCTGCGCACTTTATCCCGGGTCAACTAAACCGAGCAGACATGGCGGGAGAAGCCGAATTCCTGGATCATGGCGTTGAATTGGCCATGGCTCCACTCTTGTGGGCTCTTCAGTTTTTTCAGTTTCTCGGTTTTTTTCTCAAGGTCTCTGGGCCGGATAACTCCGATGATTTTTCCGTCGGGAGGTTTTTGATCGAATTTCTCCAGCCAGTATTTATCGAATTCCACTTTGCCTGCGCGGGAGACGACATCCATAATCGATTCGCCGGTTTTCACCCGGAAACATAATTTTTTGATCTGAAATTCGGCATCGGAATTGCCACAGGATGACAGCAACAAAGCGCCTGCAATTAAACAGAGAATGACAAAGGACTGCCTTGCGGAATGAATACAGATCGATTAGTTTCATACGGTTTTGGGTCAATAGGACTCGAATGAATTTTAAAGTGGCCCTGGAAACGGGCCGGTTATGGAGTCCCCGGGGCCTGGTAAAAATCAGGCCCTATCATACAACAGGAAAAACCTCTTTGTGAACAGGGTATAGAGAAGGGGGGCAAACTTTCCCGCCCCCCCAAGCCACCTGGCACCTGCCACCCCAGCCCAAAACCCTACAGATCTAAGAGCCTATTATTTCCTGAATCGAAAACAAGTCACCGTATGGTCGTTGACCATGCCGGCGGCCTGCATGAAGGCATAACAGATGGTACTGCCGACGAATTTGAATCCGCGCTTTTTCAAATCCCGGCTCATGGCGTCGCTTTCGGGCGTGGTCACCGGGATCTCCGAAAGTGTTTTCCATCTGTTTTGGATGGGTGTGCCGCCGACAAAGGACCAGAGGTATTTGCTGAACGTTCCAAATTCCTCACGAACCTCCAGATAAACGCGGGCGTTCAATCGCACCGAATAAACCTTGAGCCGATTGCGGATAATTCCCGGGTCCTTCAAAATCTTTTCCAGTTGCCGATCGGTCAGTCGGGCCAGTTTTTCCGGATCGAATTGTTTGAATGTTTTCCGGTAATTCTCCCGCCGGTTGAGGATGATTTCCCAGGACAGCCCCGCCTGCGCCCCCTCCAGGATGAAAAGCTCGAACAGTTTACGGTCGTTTTTCAGGGGCTTACCCCATTCCCGGTCATGATAGGCTACCATCAATGGATTTTTGGAATTTGTCCATTCGCATCGTGTCTTCATAAACTGCTCTTCCCGCTCAAAGAAGGCTTTATTTTATAAGGAATTAAAAGAATGTCACGGACCGGTTTGTGTGTAAGGTTTAGCCCCGCTCCAAGACCAATCAACAGGATTTGAAAAATTGACGGAGGTGGTATGAAATCCATGATTCAGTTGAACAAGCAGATTATTGCGATGAAATTTCCCTGGAATCTCTGGGTGGGAGTGCTGGCTTTGGTCAATATGGTGGGCGGCCTGGTTTACATCCGCACCCCGGAGGGGCAGATGGCCCTGGCCTGCCTGATGCTCGCATTCCTGATCATGTGGGGCATTTATGTCAAAAAGGGATTTGTCCGGCTGTTGGGTTTGGGACATTTGATTGCCTGGACGCCGCAGGTCGTCTGGTATGCCCAGGTGGTCCTGCAGGGGAACGCGGCGGGATGGTTCCTGTACTGGCTGATGTCCGTGATCGTCGTTAACGGGTTGTCGCTGGTGATCGATTTTGTAGATGTGGTGCGTTACTCGCTGGGCGAGAAACAACCCATGAATACTTGACGGCTATTCCGCATCGCGGTGAACGGCATCCGGCGTGAAGGCCGGCAGGCAGACCGCGAAAAATTCCGCACCCCCAGGCGTGCTGTAGCGCACCCATTCTCCTTTGCGTGTAATGATCGACTGATTGGCATTGACCTCGAAAACATCGTCCCGGGTTTGTACGAACAGAGTACCCTTCAACACCACGGTGTATTCATCAAACTCCGGGGTTTGGCCCGGTTCATCCCAGCCCGCCGGACTCTCCATCTTGGCGATGCTGACATCCTTCGTATTGCTGTTCACACAGCCAATGAACTCTTTAATGATTTTGGGTATATTCCCCGCCGCTTCAATAGTGGTGGGCGATTTAAACAGCTCGGGCATGGCATCCACTTGAATAATTTTGAAAAAGGTTAAGGATCGTCGCTAAAACTCATAATACCAGATTCCTATGGGATGGAGGAATCAGGAATCGTTGGGCGGGTGGCGGGTTGGGTGGAGAGGGCGAATCGAAGATTCTTTATCGCAGTTTGAACAGCTTGAAAAACCCGAAGACCGCGCAGAGGCCACCCAAGACCATCATCACCATAGCTTTATCGGGCGGGGCGCCGTTCAGCGCTTGATTGATCTGGGAGGAAATTGATTGGGTAATATTGTAGCCCCAGAATAACAGTGCGCCTCCCGCCGCCAGCATGACCACTCCCTGTACTTTATTGTTCATGTGTTCTGCTCTTTAACCATTAATAAATCAAGGTTCATTCAGGTTAATGGATTTCGCCGTAAAATAAAACAAAATTTGAAAAATCCCACCCGATGAACGTCTTTCACCTGAATCATTGAGCGGTCCACAGGGTATAATTGGATCATGGCTGATTCTAATCCCCGGAAAGACAATGCCCCCGCTCCTCCGGTGATCCTGTTTGACGGGGTGTGCAAGCTCTGTAACCGGAGTGTGAATTTCATTTTGCGAATCGACCGCACAGGCCGGCTGAAAATGGCATCCTTGCAGTCGGATTACGGCCGCCGGGTTTTGGAGGACCATGGATTGAAATCCGGTCCGCTGGATTCCATGATGCTCTTGGAGGGTACGCGGTTGACTACGAAATCGACCGCCGTTATCCGCATTTCCAAATATCTCGGCGGAGCGTGGCCGCTGTATATGGGGGCACTCATTATCCCCCGCTTTATCCGCGACATCCTGTACGATGTAATCGCCAAAAACCGCTACCGCTGGTTTGGCCAATACGACACCTGCCCATTACCCGATCCCGAATTTGAAGATCGCTTTTACACCTAAATTTTAATATTTGGAATTCGCTTATAGAAGTTCCCCAGAGAATACCTTGCAGGGATTGCTCACCGCATAAGAATAGATGATGGGCATGAATTCCGAAAATTTGGAGTTGCCGGGAGCGGAGGACAGGGGCAGGGTCATCGGATACTGAAAGGTGCCGCTTTTAAAGTCTTCGCCAGGCCAGTAGAACCAGTCGGGGTCCTGGGCCAGCTTGGGAAATTTTTTTTCAAACTCTTCATATTGGGGATAGCGTGCGTTCTCCATACAAAAGTTCACGAAATAAGCCCTCACGACCATGGCTTGTTGTACCGTCTTGGAATCCTTCATGTACAACTTCACCATCACTCCCGCAAACAGCAAAAACCCAAACAGCAGTGCCGCAATTTTAAATTTTTTATCCGATTTCATGGTATCAGCATAACAGGAAGGAAGGCCAAATCGGGTCCAGAGTCTCACGCCGGGTGGAGGGGTCCGAACGCGGATTATTAGGACGTTGATGCGATGATAATGGCCGTGTTGTTCGACTAAGTTCCAGCCAAATCAGCCGCGGCGCTACGCCGCTGGTGGAGGCGGGGGGAATTGAACCCCCGTCCGAAAGTCGTCAACGCAAAGCGTCTACATGCTTAGTCCGCGTTTTGGATCTCGCCCGGGCTACTCCCGCGAACAGGATTTCACTCGAACCAGTCTCTCGATCACCGCATACCCCCGAGACGCTGGGTACGAAGCGCGTTCGCTAAAATGACGTTCTTCTAAACCTCACGAACCAAAGAATAGAGAACGGTAACCAGGTAAAAGTTAATTTACGCGGCTACTGCATAATCATAATCGTTGGCGATTATGGTTTTGTGCCGTTTTTTTACGGGCCAACGGCATCCCGTGCATGCAACTTTGGTCTCAATACTCCCGTCGAATCCAGATCGCCCCCATTCAATGAGGTGTGCGGGAAAAGTAACCATCTATACTATAACACCCCTAACAGGCAATACCAACGCCGGTGAACCGCGCACCTTCGCCCGGAGAACGGCTTTAACTATATATCATTAAAGGGAATTTTAGGTTTGGCAGGGCCGGTGGGGGTAGCTTCTATCCGTACAGAAAATTACCATTGCCAGTCGGCGACCGGGGGGCACAACACTTTGGACTCCAGTGCATAGATTTTTTCCAGGTGGATTTGAACCAGTTCCAGCTTGAGGTCCTCCGTAATTTCGCTCGGCAAGAATTCCGACTGGGTGTTGTAGCAGACCATGGCCTCATCGTGCGAATTAAAAATCTGATAGCCCGGGGGGCTGAGGATCTCGACGGTATAATCCCGATCCGCCTCATCCCATTGCCAGAGACGCACCACGTAATAGCTGATGGTGGACGTGGTCAGCGGCAGGAACACTCCGGCCTTGTGGCGGGCCTCAAAAAAATCGCGCGCCGTGTGGACCTGCCCCTTAAAAGAATATTTGTACATACGAACCCCCCCCGTGTGTCTCCTGAGGTCCTGACCCCGGACTCGAGCACTGCCCCACGAATAGTAATAAAAATGGATGAAATGCGCAAGCCGAGGCCATCGAAGGCCAAACTACCCTTTTAAAATTGAATAGTTATGGCTCGCGGGCCAGCGTCGGCGGAAACATATTTTTAGACAGCAGGGTACCGATTTCTCCCAGATGATAATGAACCAGCT
>SMVT01000142.1 GCA_004357365.1 Nitrospina sp. | reverse complement strand
CTGGCCCAGCGGGATTTGTTCAACAATGTGGTGATCTCCGATTACCTGTTCCAGCGGGACCGGATTTTTGCGGGTTTGAATCTTGAAGGCCACGAGCTGCATCTCTACGAACAGCTGTTCAACCTGATCAAAATCAAGATCCCCAAGCCGGATCTGGTGATTTTTCTGCAGGCGGAGACCCCGGCCCTGCATGCCCGGGTCGAAAAACGGGGGCGGCGGTTCGAGCAGAATATGGAGTACCAATACCTGGAGGAGGTCAACCGGGCCTTCAATAATTACTTCTTCTATTACTCCGAAACCCCCCTTTTGGTGGTCAATACCAACGAAATCGACCTGGCGGGCGAAAAATATAACTTCCAGGAGTTGATTAACAAGATCAATAATCATAGAATAGGCCGAGAGTATTACAATCCGCTTGGATCCTGACAAGACCGGGACGGAGTTGCATAGTGCGAGTTTGGGGGAAGTTTGGGAGGAAGACCGCTGGCAGGCTTCCAACCCATGTGTGCTTTCGCCTGATTTGTGTTTATGATCGACCTCCGTGCCCACCGGCATCTCAACCGGCGGGCTTTTTAAATGCTGTCGCATTTAAATCACCCTTCCCTTGTCCGGCCCCGCTCGGCTGACTGGCCGAAAATCCAGGCCTTCCCAGAGACGGCACGATGGACCGGAAACGAGTGACCATTCCCCAGCTGACGGAATGGAAAAAAAACCAACGTAAAATTACAGCGCTGACCGCCTACGACTACACCTTCGCCCGGCTGTTGGACGAATCGGGCATCGATGTGATCCTGGTCGGGGACTCGGCGGGCATGGTGGCGATGGGCTATGAAAACACCCTGCCGGTGACCATGGACGAGATGATTCACTACACCCGCGGCGTCCGGCGGGGGGTCCAACAGGCGCTTCTGGTGGGAGACATGCCGTTCATGTCCTATCACACCTCCGCGGAGGACACGATCCGAAATGCCGGACGGTTCATCCAGGAAGGCGGCGCGGAGGCGGTGAAAATGGAAGGCGGGTCGCGCGTGCTCGACAAAATCAGCGCCGTGATCCAGGCCGGTATTTCGGTGATGGGCCACGTCGGTCTGACACCGCAATCGGTTCATCAGTTCGGCGGCTACCGGGTGCAGGGCAAAAACTATCTGGATGCCCGGCAGATCAAAAAAGACGGGTTGGATCTGCAAAAGGCCGGAGTGTTCTCGCTGGTGCTGGAGGGAATTCCCATGGACCTGGCGGCGGAAATCACCGCCGAGCTGGAGATTCCCACCATCGGCATCGGCGCGGGGCCGTACTGCGATGGACAGATTCTGGTCACCCAGGACATGCTGGGCATGAACCTCGACTTTGCCCCCAAGTTCGTCAAAAAGTATGGAGAACTGGGCACCACCATCCGGTCGGCGGTTCAGGATTATGTCGACGAGGTCCAATCCGGTGGGTTTCCGGATGAGGCCCATTCTTAGCACCTGAAAAAGGAAAAACTGCGGAGCGTCGGCAACGATTCCCGGTAAGCCTTTTTTGGAAATCGATTATGAATATTATTAAAACCGTGGGTGACATGAAAACCTGGTCCCGGGCGATCCGGGAGTCCGGCAAAACCCTCGGGCTGGTGCCGACCATGGGATACCTGCACGAGGGACATTTGTCGCTGGCGCGCAAATCGATCAACACCTGCGACCACACCGTGGTCAGCATTTTCGTGAACCCCAAGCAATTTGAGCCCAACGAGGACCTGGACACCTATCCGCGCGACCTCGAGGCCGACCGGCGGGAACTGGAACGGTTGGGCGTCGACGCCCTGTTCCTCCCCACCGAAGAGGAGATGTATCCGGAAGGATTCCAGACCTATGTGAACATCGAGGGAATGACCGATCATTTGTGCGGGAAAAGCCGGCCCGGATTCTTCCGTGGGGTGACCACGGTCGTGTTAAAACTGTTTCATATCGTCCAACCGCATTCCGCATTTTTCGGCGAGAAGGACCGTCAACAGCTGGAAGTGATCCGCCAAATGGTGCGGGACCTCAATCTGGATGTCGAAATCGTCGGGTTGCCCATCGTCCGGGAAGCCGACGGGCTGGCCATGAGTTCCCGCAACCGGTATCTGGGAAAAGAGGAGCGGGAAACCGCGCAGTCTTTGAACCGGGCCCTGAAACAAGCCCAGCAGTGGATCGCGGAGGGAGAGTCTTCGGTCGAAAAAATCCGCTCCGGAATGCGGACCCTTATTGAGCGTGAGGGACGGGCGCAGGTGGATTACATCTCGGTGTGCGACCCGAAGCGCTTCGTTGAATTGAAGGAAATTCGGGGCCAGGCCGTGGTAGCCTTGGCGGTTCAGGTCGGGAAGGCCCGGCTCATTGACAACTGTTTAATCGAGAGAATCTGATGCAGAAAATCATGCTGACGTCCAAACTGCACCGGGCCACGGTGACGGACCGGAATACTGAATATGAAGGCAGTGTACAAATCGATGAGGCCCTGATGGAGGAAGTGGGAATCGCCGCTTACGAACAGGTCCATATTTATGACATCAATAACGGCAACCGATTGATTACATATGCCATACCGGGAGAACGGGGAAGCGGGATGATCTCCGTCAACGGCGCCGCCGCCCGCTTGGTGGAGAGAAAGGATCGCATCATTATCGCCGCTTATGGTATGATAACTCCCGATAAAGAAGAAAATTATCAGCCCCGAGTCCTTCTGCTGGATGAAGACAACCGGATCGTCGAACGGCAGGGAGCCTTGGCCTTTACCTCACAAGCGATATCATAATGGAAATTATCTGGATTGCCTTCGGGATATTCACGGCTTGGATGTGCCTGGACTGCATCAACCGGAAAGAGCACTTTATCTGGGTCATCATTATGATCGTGCTGTTTCCGATCGGTGCGTTTGTTTATTTCTTTGTGGTGAAAAACCGCCTGACCGGTTCCGGTCTACAGCTTATCAGACTGTTCAACTCCGGCCCGGCCCGGGAAATCGAAACCGATGAATCTCTCCAGCTCAAGGAGATGATCAACAAATTTCACAAAGCTTACCATTACGAAAAATTGGGACAACTTTACCTGGAACAAAAAAAATACGAGGCGGCGGTTTCTCAATTTGATGAAGCGATTAAAAAAGATCCGGAGCTGAACGAGGCGCGCTACGGCAAGGCCCAGGCTCTCCACGCCTTGGGACAACCCGCCGAAGGCGCCAAAGTGCTCGAGGAATTGGTCAAAATCGATAAAAAATACGATTACGGCAACGCCATTTTCGGACTGGCGGAATGCTACCGCCTTTCCGGCCAGGACGACAAAGCGCTGGAAGCCTATAAGGCCGTGATCAATTCCTTTCATTTTTTCAAAGCCTATTACCACTACGCCTGGCTGTTGGATAAAAAGGGGAAAAAGCAGGAAGCCATCGATTACATGAAAAGCATTATCGGGTCGTCCAAGGACCTGCCCGAATACAAACTGGAAAAGGAACGGCACTGGATCGATGAAGCCTACAAATACCTGAGAAAAAACGGTATCGAATTGGCCTGAAACACCACCATCCAACAGCACCGGCTCCCTGAATCCCGCTCACGTCCACTCCTCACTCCTTCTCCAATACCCCCGCGCGGTATGCTAAAATATATACTTCTTCCAAAATATCGCCCCATTGAGTTGGCTTTTCCCTTTAGAATTGGTTTTCTAATCTTATAACGGTGATTTTAGCTTTGTTTTATTAGCTGAATTGAATATAATCCTGCCTTTTGTAATTTGGGAGGTAGAAGGTGAAATAAACGATGACGACTTTATCTGAAAATATGAAAACCATTCGCAAGAACTTGAAATGCACCCAGATGGCCATGGCCCGGGTTCTGGAAATCGGTTTCCGAACCTATGTCCGCTACGAAGCCGGTGAGCGTGATGGGCCGGTGGCGGTGCTGGTCAAGTTCGCCCGGCTGGGGAATATTTCTCTGGACCGGCTGCTGACCACAAAGCTGGAACCCTCCGACCTCGAAATGCCTGACCTGGATCCGCCTGCGGGCAAGCTGAATCAGGTTGAGGTCATCGGCGGTTCCCTCAAGGAAGGCCGCCTGGTTTTCAAGGGAATCCGCGGGGATTATTATATCGCCGTGGCGCCCGATGAAAAAAAGCTGCTGACCCATTTCCGGAAAATGAATCAGAAGTCGCAAGACAAATGCCTGGTGGATATGAAATGGGCTCTGAAAAAAAGCAATGGCCGCGCATTGCAACCCGGCAAGAAAAAAGTATCGCGAAAAGCGGAAAAAGCCCAGAATGCCAACAAGCTGAAAAAGATGGCAAAAACCATCAAAAAAATCACGCTCAAGGGATAACAACCCTAGCCGCACCCTTGACGCTCCGAGATTTTCTTCCTGATTGGGACTACGGACCAGAGTGTTGATGACGCTGCTCAAATCCGCTGGAATTTTCTAAGAATATCGTTCATCTCGAACAACAGGGCGATGGGCCGGCCGTGCGGGCAAGTGTAGGGCATGCGGGTGTGTTCCAAATCGTGCATCAATTTGCGCATCTGGTCCAGCTCCAGCGGATGATTCACCTTGATCGCATTTCGGCACGACATCATGATCATGATGTCTTCCATCTTGTCCTGGAGGGTGCGATCCTTTTCCTCGCGAAGCAGGTGCCCCGCCACTTCTCGGACGATGATTTCCTGATCGTGATGTTTCAACACCGCCGGTACCGAGCGCAGTAAAAATCCGTTGTTGCCGAAGGGTTCCAATTCCAGTCCCAATTCCTTGAGGGATTCCAGATGTTGGGACAAGGCTTGGGCTTCGGCCGGGGGCAACTCCACCGTCAGCGGAAATAAAAGGTCCTGCACCTCCACCTTTTTATTGTGCGCCGCTTCCCGGAACCGCTCGTACAGCACACGCTCGTGGGCGATGTGTTGATCCACTACCAGAATGCCCTTCGGACCCTGCATCACAATAAACGAATGATTCAACTGCCCCACTGGTTCGAATTCGGAAAACACCAGGTCCGATACCGGCTGGGGTTTTTGCCCGAAGACTTCGATCTGCCGCGGGTCCGCCGCCGCCGCCCGCTGGGGGCCCGCCGCAGGAGCGGGACGATACAACGCTTCCAAGCCCTGGCTCCAGTCCCCTTTGCGGGTCTCAGCACCGGTGGCGGCAGGCACCGAACCCATTGCCGGGAGTGGGCCGGAAGGGTGTCCGGGCCAATCATTGGAAGGGGCCGCTTCCCGGCCGGACCCCGTAATCGAATCATCCGCCGATGCCGCGAAGGTTTTTTCGTTTTGTTGCAGGGCATCCTGCACCGCCTGCCTGACGAACCGGTACACGTCCTGCTGAAACGCGAACCGGACTTCCGCCTTGGCGGGATGCACATTGACATCCAGCAGGCCGGGATCCATGGTCAGGAATAAAAACAGGACGGGATGCTGACCGCGCGGCAGAAGGTGGCTGTACCCCTGTTGCGTGGCGGACAGCAACACCTTGTCGCGCACGCACCGCGAATTGATGAAACAGTACTGCGTATTGCGGTTGGACCGCGTGTACACCGGACTGGAGATGAACCCTTCGATGCGGTAGGTGCCATCGCCCTGCTCCACCCGAATCAACTCCCCCGCCAGATCGGCACCGAACAACTCGGCAATCCGGTACAACGACTGATCGGTCGGCAGAGTAGCCAGCAGTTGCCGGCCGTTGTGGTGCAGGCTGAACTGGATTTCCGGATGTGCCAGCGCCTGCTGTTGCACCACCTGGGTGATGTGCGACGCTTCGGTGCCGTCTTTCTTCAAAAATTTCTGGCGGGCGGGGGTATTGTAAAACACCTGATTCACTTCGAGGGTGGTGCCCCGGGAAAAAGCGATCTCCCGGATACGGAGAGCCCCTCCGCCTTCGATCGACACCTCGGTGCCGTTTTGGCCTCCGCCGGTACCGGTGGTCAGCCGCACGCGGGCAATGGCAGCGATGCTGGGAAGCGCCTCGCCCCGGAACCCGAGCGACCGGATTGCCTCGAGATCGCCCGCGCTCTGAATTTTGCTGGTGGCGTGACGCTCAAACGCCAGACGCGCGTCTTCCGGCTCCATTCCCGATCCATTATCGGACACTTTGATGCTTTCCTTCCCGGCGGCCTGGATTTCGATGGCGATGCGGCTGGCTCCGGCGTCGATGGAGTTTTCCATCAGCTCCTTGACGATAGAAGCGGGTCTTTCGACCACCTCTCCCGCCGCGATCTGGTTGGCGAGGATTTCTGGAAGAATCTGAATATTCATCCGGTTCTCTTGAGGGAAGGATGTGGGTGACGGTTGGGTCCTTCGAACCGTCAGGACGGTGCGACGGGTCGATTGTAAACCAATTCCCTTTCAAATCCAAAACGATATGCGCGAACGCCGAACCCGGCCGGGATCAGGATTGTATTTTCATGCGTTATTAATACCCGGAAACGGGAAGCATGCCATTCTCGCCGCAAATCAAGTATGCTTAGGGCATGAAACCGATGCCCGAATCCTGGAAACGCGCCCTCCCCCTGTTGTCGGTATTGATGGTGGTGCTGACTCTGGCGGGCGACCGCTTGCGGCCGTTGTCCGATCCCGCGGACCCCGATCCCGACCTTGCGCACCACCATGACGATCATTCGCCACACGGCGATGCTCTGGATCAAGCCTTCAGCCAAGCGCCCGATCCCGGTGCCCTTCCCGCCGACCCGGAAAAGGAGCGGCGGATGGGCATTTTTCATTATAATGAGGGCAATCAGATTTTACGAAAAGGCGACTGGAAGGAAGCGGTGCGGAATTACAAAATGGCTCTGCATCATGATCAAACCCTGAGCGCAGTCTATGTCAATATGAGTTCGGCTTATTTGCAAGGGCAACAGTACGAAGAGGCCCTGAAGACGCTCGAAGTTTTAAAAACCCTCACGCCGGACCATCCAAACTTGTATTACAACCTCGCCTGCTATTACTCCCTGACGCATCAGGAAACCGAAAGCCTTGCGGCCCTTAAACGGTCGCTCAAGCTCGGTTACTCCGTGCGCGGGGACGTGCACACCGATTCCGATCTGGCCAACCTGCGGCAGACGGAGGAATTCAAGCAATGGGTTAAAACGTTATGAGGGGAAAGCCCCGGCTCAGGATTCTTGGGGAGGCTCGTTGTTGCCGGGGGAATGAATCAGGCTCACCTTGCCGTTGGGGTTGATGGTCAACCCCCGCTTCCCCTCCAGCAGCAGATGCAGATCGTCCCCGATCAATTCCCTGCGCCAGCCGTGAAACAGAGGATGCTGGTCCAGGTCCTCCTTTTTCTCATGGGCCTCCACAAAACTGTGAATCATTTTGCGGTCGGCCAGCATATGGGGTTCGATCTTCAAAACTTCGGAACGGATTTGCACGAAGGCCGCCAACAATTCCTCCACCCCCCGGCCGGTGGCGTAATGGGACGACTCGGGGAGTTGCGGACACTGGTCTTCGGGAATTTTCATGCCGGCTTGGATGAGCTTGAGAATTTCGTCGCCGCTGGAATTGCCTTCACGGGAGTTGAAGCCGCGGATATCGGTCAGCTCCTTGCGGGACACCGGCACCCCCCGGGCGATTTCCAGCAGGGGCTCGTCGCGGATAATGAATTTGGCCAGACAGTCGCGCTTTATGGCCTGTTCTTCCCGCCATGCCGCCAGCTCCCTCAGCACCGCCAGGTTTTTCGGTTTGAGCGTGCGGAAGTTTTTGACTTTCATGTATTGCTTTTTGGGGTCGGGCAACTCGAAGTTGGACGGATCGGCCAGTTGCCGGAACTCCTCCTGCACCCATTCCGCACGGTTGAGTTTCTCGAGTTGCTTCACCACCTTGTGGTAGACGGGAACCAGATACCGGACATCATCCACCGCGTAATCAATCTGACTTTGCCGCAGAGGCCGCCGGCACCAATCGGTGTAGGTTTCGGTTTTATAGATTTTTTTGCCGGTGACCTTCTTCACGATTTTCGCGAAGGAAATCTGGGCGCCCCACCCGATCAACGAAGCCG
>SMVT01000141.1 GCA_004357365.1 Nitrospina sp. | reverse complement strand
GTTGACGTCGTCGTTGGGATGGACCGGGGTTTTACTGCCGAGTTTGCCGCCGGCGATTTCGATGGCGCGGTTGGCGATGACTTCGTTGGTGTTCATGTTGGTCTGGGTGCCGCTGCCGGTCTGCCACACGAACAGGGGAAAATGGCCGTCGAGTTTGCCGTCGATCACCTCGTCCGCCGCCTGGACGATGAGGTCTTTTGTGTCGGCGGGCAGGACGTGCAGGTCCGCGTTGACAATGGCGGCGGCTTTTTTGAGGATGCCCATGGCCCGGATGATTTCGCTGGGCATGGTTTCCCATCCGATGTTGAAATTGATGAGCGACCGCGCCGTCTGCGCGCCGTAATATTTATCGGCGGGAACCTTGATCTCCCCCATGCTGTCCGATTCCATCCGGTAATCCATAGCAACACTCCTTAAAATTTATCCCCCTCCTTTGAAAGGAGGGGGGAGACTCCCGCAGGTCACTTCATGAAATAGTGTTCCGCTTCCGGCAGGTGTTCCGTTATATACGTTTTGAATTTTTTGAGCAAGCGTTGTTCGGTTTGCCGGACGGCTTCGCGGGTAATGTTAAAGTGTTCGCCGATTTCTTTCAACGAGACCGGGTCCTCGGCCAGGATGCGGGTGGCAAACAGTTCTTGTTCAATGGGTTTCATGTTTTCGAGGAAGGCCCCGATTTTTTCGTGGAGGACTTCATGAAATTGGCTTTTTTCGATGGCCTGGGCCGGGTTTTTGCCGTCGGACAGTGATTTGCCGGGGGTCATTTCGCTGTCCGGGTGGACCGGCGTGTCCATCGAGACGTCGGCGGCGCCGAGGCTGGCCTGCACGTCGATCACGTCTTTTTCACTGACGCCGAAATGTTCGGCGAGTTGTTTGGGCGTGGCGGTGAAGCCCTGCTCCTCCAGCTTGGCTTTTTCTTTTTGCAGATTATAGAGCAGTTTGCGGCGGGCGTTGGTGGTGCCGACGCGCACCAGCCGCCAGTTGTCGAGGATGTATTTCAGGATATAGGCCTTGATCCACCAGCTGGCGTAGGCGGGCAGGCGCACGCCGCGGAACGGGTCGAAGTTCTTGACGGCCTTCATGAGGCCGACGTTGCCTTCCTGGATGAGGTCCATCACGTTCTGCCATTCGCGCCGGAAGGTCATGGCGATTTTGACCACCAGCATGAGGTTGTTGGTGATGAGTTTGTAGGCGGCCTGGACGTCGCCGGTGTCCTGATAGTGGAGGGCGAGTTCTTTTTCTTCTTCTGCGGACAGTTCCGGGTATTGCCGGATTTCGTTGAGGTAGGCGGTCAGCGGGTCGAGCGGCGCCAGCGCGTCCGATCCGCGCACCACGGGCAGGGGCCGGATGTCCTCTGCTTCGCCGGAGTCGTCGTCCAGCACTTCCGGTTCCAGGGGCGGATGGTGCTCGTCGCCGTCCGCCTCCGGGAGGTCCGCATCTTTTTTCAATGGATCGTTCATAATCAACAAGTTGTCGGTCCGGGGGGTGCCGGACCCCAATTTTCAGGGAATAGGAGCCGTTGAATGTGCCTCTTATAAAACGTACAATAGCGGCATGCGACTAGCCATTCTTATATTAATCCTGATCGCGGTGATTTCGCTGGTCCGGTGGTATCTGCAAGCCCCCCGAAAAGAAGCGGAGGCCTTGTCCACGGAAATGGTCCAGGATCCCAATTGCGAGACCTATTTTCCGGTGACCGAGGCGGTAACCGCCACCATCGCCGGGCGAGAGCATTTTTTCTGCAGTGAACGATGCGCCAATGAATACCGGAACAAGCACAACCCCGTATAAAACCGGCGCTTAAAGCTCCCAAACTCAATATTGTACCATAACCCGCGGGCCTTCCCGGTAGAGGCCGGGGACGCCGGAAATGGGCCCGGAACGCCGGAAACGGGCCCGGGACGCCGGGAGCGGGATCAGGGAACCCGGAAAGGAAGCCTTTTGGTGACGCAACCCTTCAGATTAAAACAGATCATGATCCTCGGACTGATGTTATGGCTGGCGGGGTCCGTGCAGGCGGCGGAGGTTCCCCCGGCCTGCGAACCGGTGGAGCAGAAGGGGATCAAAGTCGAGGGCTATATCTCGAAGAAGTTCAAGAAGCAGAAGCGGGCGATCATTCAGGAGTTTAAAGAGATCGGGCATACCCGCACGGCGATTCGTCCGTTTCCGATGGGTAACACCGCCAAGGTGATCGCCATCGGCCGGTGCGTGCCGGCCTACATCGCGCGGCATGTGATGGCGAAGACCTTGCAGTATACGTCGGGGATCGAGAGCCTCGTCAACCAGGCGTTTCTGCACACGCACTGGATCGCCATCGGCACGACGATGTTTGATGAGCCGTCCCAGCAGGTGGTGACCCAAGAGCAGGTCCAGCAGTTGATGGATCCTTCCCTGGGGGATGAAGAATTTCATAAACTGTACCGCAAATTTTCGGTGCAGGACGATACGGTGCCTTACTTCGGCTTGACCCCGAAAAACGTCAAGAAGGTGGATTGATTCACGCTTTCGGTCCTATACTCCCTAACCTCAAATTGATGAAATAACCGGATGAGGATTCTCGACCTGATTGCCTGGCTGATGTTTTTTACCGCCGGGTTCAGTTACCTCAATCACCGCTTCCTCAAGCTTCCCACCAGCATCGGGTTGATGGCCATCGCCATGGTGTTCTCCCTGGGCCTGATCGCGCTGGGCGAGTTGCAATGGATTCCCGGACTGGAGGAATCGGCACGCACGCTGTTGCAGTCCATCGACTTCAACCAACTGGTCCTGCACGGCATTCTCGGCGCGCTCCTGTTCGCGGGGTCACTGCACATCAATCTGGAGGACCTGGCGAAACAGAAATGGATCATCGCCCTCTTGGCCACCGTCGGCTTGGTGTTGTCGACGATCATTATCGGCGGACTGATGTATTTTGTATTGGGCTGGCTGGGCATCGGTATCCCATTCATTTATTGCCTTTTGTTTGGGACGTTGATTTCTCCGACCGATCCCATCGCCGTGCTCGCCATTTTAAAAACCGTGGGTGTGCCCAAAGAACTGGAAACGAAAATTGCCGGTGAGTCGTTGTTCAACGACGGCGTGGCGGTGGTGATCTTTGTGGTGATTCTGGACATCGCCACCGGCCACAACGAACCGACGGTGGGGTCCATCGCCGTTTTGTTTTTAGTGGAAGCCGTGGGCGGCGCGCTGTTCGGCCTGGCGACGGGTTATGGGGCGTATCGCCTGTTAAAAACGGTGGACAATTACCAGGTCGAAGTGTTGATCACGCTGGCGCTGGTGTTCGCCGGCTATGCCGCGGCGGAGGCGATGCATATCTCCGCGCCGATCGCGGCGGTGGCGGCGGGACTGTTGATCGGCAACCACGGCCGGACCCTGGCCATGTCCGAGAAAACCATCGAGCGTATCGACCAGTTCTGGGAGCTGATCGATGAAATTTTAAACGGTGTGTTGTTTGTCCTGCTGGGATTCGAACTGTTGATATTGACGTTTGACCTGTCCAGTTTTAAGGCCGGCTTGATCGCGATTCCCGTCGTCCTGCTCGCCCGTTTTAGCGGGGTGAGTGTTCCTATCTGGCTCAGGAAATTCAAACGCGAGTTCAGCCCCAACGCCATCAAGGTGTTGACCTGGGGCGGATTGCGCGGCGGCATTTCCGTGGCGCTGGCGTTATCGCTCCCGCCTTCTCCCCAGCGCGAATTGATTCTGATGATGACCTATGTGGTGGTGGTGTTTTCCATCCTCGTCCAAGGGCTGACCATCGGCAAACTGGTCCAGCGGGGAATAAAAATTTGACGGTGCTTGCATCAATCGATTTTTTCTCCATTTTCAAATCCCGTTGAAAAGTGCTCCTTAAGCTGTAAAAAGAATCAACCTTCCACCGTTGGCGGGCATTTTGCATCTATTTTTTCGTTCGCAGGGGTTACCCCCCTGAGGATGTAAATGGTACTCTGACCATAAGCTTGAAATGAAATTAACGGTGGTTATGGATTCTCAAAGCGTTCTCGATTACGGCAGAGAATTGTTCGGTCATTATTCGACCGAAGAGGAACCCCGCGAAAGATTTCTCTTCGCCAAAGCCCTGCAGAACAACGACAAGTTTCATGACGACGTCAAACGCGAGTTTTTAGCGAAGGTAGAGGAAATCTGCGGCGCTGAAAATCACCAGGAACAGAAGCGGGCGTTCAGGAAATCGCTTCTGGGAAATATAAAGAATATGGTGATGTGGCAGGAATTTTTCAAAAGGGAGGGCACTGACGAATCCCAGATGATTTTTTCCGTTCTGAGGGATTCCTTCGAGTCGATGAGCTTCGAGGAGTTCGAGAAACAGATGGCGTATTTTCAGTTGTATTCCGAAGCGCTGTATTCCCTGACGCAGTGTGTTCTGAACCGTTTTTACGATGAAGTGTTCGAGAACAATTATTCCACCATGCTGACCCGGATCTGGCGCACGTATTTCGAGCATTATTTCAAATTCATCGTGGCCAAGAGCCAGGGCAGGGAGTTTCTGGGTGGGGATTCCCTGGCCCAGCTGAATACGATTCTGGAAAAGGTGGAAGCCTCAGCCCTGAAGGGCGAAGAGCTGGCTTACAATATGGATAAACTGTAAACCGTTTATTCTTATCCCCGCCGGACGAAGCGGACGGCGTGGGAGATGGTTTTATCGTTTTTGCCGTACCAGTAGGGACAGCCGTTGAGGTAGAACACGATCTGCGCCTCCTCGCCGCGTTCGTCGCTGGTCCAGGTGCAATTGCCCGCGCCCGGTGGAAATACCGAATCGATCTTGATATCCCCCCCCTTGAAATCCTTGTTCAGTTTTTGCTCATCGTACAGGGAGGAAGCTTCGTGGATGGTCGGCATGCGCCAGTCGGAGTGTCCGCCGAATTGTTTCTCGTTCATTTCCTTGAGGTAGGCTTGGGCTTCATCCCAGGAGAGTTCCTTATCCTTGTCCAGGCGCGAATCGTTGGCCATCCAGGTGAGACTGGTGAGGGAATCGTATATGGTGTTGTCGTCGGTTTTGATGAAACGTGATTTGGGTTTTTCCATGTTGATCTCGCTGACCATAATAAAACGCCCGGCTTTACAGGCCCGCCGGACGGATAGGTTTTTTCGGGTTATGGAGGGCTATATTAACCCTTCCCGCCGACTCTGTAAAGGTCTTCCCGCCGGTCGGCAAACAGGTCGTTATGACCGTTGATTTTTTTGTTGCGCGCCTTATCCAGGTCGAGGGCGGCCACATGCGCTTCCTCCCGGTCCTCCGAGGCGCGGATGAGGATAGTGCCGTCCGGGTCGACCGCCTGGCTCTGGCCGATGAATTTCAGGGTTGCTCCCGGTAAGCGCTGTTCGGTGCCCACGCGGTCGGCGGTCACCGCGAACACCCGGTTTTCCAGACAGCGGGTGATCATGGCCTGCGGGCAATCCGGCAGCACCAGATTGGCCGGGTGGGCGATGACGTCCGCCCCCTGCAGGGCCAGCGTGCGTGCCGTTTCCGGGAACCGCCAGTCAAAGCAGATCATAATCCCGATCTTTGCAAACCCGGTATCGAACACGGTAAACGGTAGATCCCCCGGTTGAAAAAATTGAGTTTCGGTATCGAAAATGTGGGCTTTCCGGAATTTGCCGATATAACCCCGGGGCCCGACGATCACCGCCGAATTGTAGAGGACGTCGCCCTCCCGTTCGGCGAGGCCGGCGACGATCACCATGCCCGATTCCCGGGCCCAGTCCATCAGAAACCCGGTGGTGGGACCGCCCGGGATGGGTTCGGAAAGATTCCGCGCTTCGTCCAGGGACTGAAACTGATATCCCGTGTTGAACAACTCCGGGAGGACCAGCAGGTCGGCCTTCCGGTCTTCCCACAATTGTTTGGCATGGCTGAGGTTTTTATCCACCGCCCCGAATTCGGGATCGGTCTGCAGAAACCCGGCCTGGATGATCGAGCTCATGGCTCATTGTACAACAGAAATACCGGGCAAACCTGTTTAGACAGGATCACAGGATAAAATCAGAAAAACCCGGAACAGGGACTGCTCCGCGCAGGGCGAATAAAAATAATTCCTCCTGCTTTTGTAGTTGCCTCATTCATGAGGCGCTTTTCAAAACCGCTCGATAAATCGAGCAACTACAGAAAGAGGAAGAAGCCCCCAGAACCCTTCGGAGAAGAGGGAGCAGGGCAAAGCAAAACTCAGATTCCTCGCTCCATTTTATTCCGCTCAGAATGACAAGCACATCCAATTTGTCATCCTTAGCGTTAGCGAAGGATATTTGTTTGCCCTGATTCTTTATCAGATTTTATCCTGTGATCCTGTCAATGGTTTTTCTGTGTCTTCTGTCGCGAGGGGGTCTTGGGTCAGAGGCGGGAGTTCTGGTGGCGGAGCAGGTGGTCGATCAGCACGAGGGCTGTCATGGCTTCGGCCATGGGTACGGCGCGCGGCGCGACGCAGGGGTCGTGCCTGCCTTCCACCCGGATTTTGGCTTTCTTTCCCTGCTGGGTGACGGTGTCCTGCTCGCGGTTGATGGAGGACGTGGGTTTGACCACCATGCGCATCACGATGTCGTTGCCGTTGGAAATACCGCCTAAAATGCCGCCGGCGTTGTTGGTTTTCGTGGTGATTTTTTTACCCTTGGCGATGAAGACATCGTTGCATTCCGATCCTTTAAGCCGGGCGGCTTCGAATCCGATGCCGATTTCGACGCCCTTGACCGCCGGCAGGCACATCAGGGCCTTGGCGAGGTCGGCGTCCAGCCGGTCGAACACCGGTTCGCCCAGTCCGGGCGGCACCCCCTGCGCGACCACCTCGATGATGCCACCCAGCGAATCGCCTTCCTTCCTAGCCTGCATGATGGCTTCTACCATCTGCTCTGCCACTTTTTTGTCCGGGCAACGGACAATATTTTTTTCAATTTCTTTGAAATTAAACGTTTGGGCGACGAGGTTCCCGATCTGCCGGGTGAAGGCGAAGACCTTGATCTTGTGCCTTGACAGGAGTTTTTTGGCGATGGCTCCGGCGGCGACCCGGCCCACCGTTTCGCGGGCGCTGGAGCGTCCGCCGCCCCGGTAGTCGCGGAAACCGTATTTCCGGTCATAGGTGAAATCGGCGTGGCCAGGGCGGTACAGGTGTTTGATCAGTTCGTATTTGGAGGAGTCGGCGTCGGCGTTTTCTACCATCATGGCCAGCGGGGTACCGGTGGTTTTGCCCTGGAAGACGCCGGACAGAAAGCGGATGCGGTCGGGTTCCTTGCGGGTGGAGGTGACTTTGCTCTGCCCGGTGCGGCGCCGGTCCAGCTCTTTTTGAATATCCTTTTCGGTTAAAGGCAGGCCGGCGGGACAGCCGTCCACCACGACTCCGATGCCGGGTCCGTGAGATTCGCCCCAAGTGGTGATTCTGAATAATTGTCCAAATGTGTTGCCGGGCATGGCGGTATTTTGATTAAGGGATGTAACAGACGTTCACCCACCGGCGGGAAGGGAATAGAGAGGCACCGGTTATGAAGGGGTCAGCAAATAAAAAAAGCAGGGGGAAAACCCTGCTTGTTCGGCCCTCCAGAATGTCCGGGAAACCCGAGAAAAACCTTTATTTAAAAAGGGTTTTACTCCTTATCGGCGGAGATGTCCAGGTCCCCGTCCACCAACTCCCGCAGTTCCTTGCCCGCCTTGAAAAACGGTACCCTTTTGGCGGGGACGTTAACCCGGTCGCCCGATTTGGGGTTCCTTCCGATGCGCGCGTTTCTGCTCCGGACTCGAAAACTGCCAAACCCTCTCAATTCAACCTTTTTCCCCTGCGCCAGAGACTCGGTAATACTTTGAAAGACCGTATTGACCACAACCTCTGTTTGCTTCTTGGTCAGGTTGATTTGCGCCGCAACCTTTTCCACCAACTCCGCCTTGGTCATTAATACCTCTCCCCTCAGAAAAGTTTTGCCGATTATATCATTAACTCCAACCAAGTCAAGCGTTTTGAGGCTTTGGACCGGTAAAAGATGACCGGGCTGGGCAGTACATAGGGGGGTGTATCCGGGGCGGTCCCTCCCGGATAATTTTTTGAATTCTTTCGGTTTAGGGAGTTGCCGGGGATGGTGCACAGGGGTCTCGCCGCATTCACGACCCTGGATAAAATTAGGTAATAGGAATATTTCGAAAAAAAGGGTCTAGCCTGGCAACCACAGGTATTGCAGGGAGGGAAACCGGGACGGCACCATGGAGGTGTTGAAATCCCTGGCAAGGGTGCTGTCCAACAGCCAATCCAGGAACCCTTTGGGCGGCTCTTCCCAGATCACTTTGGGCCGGCCCTGGATGCCGACATCTTTCCCCAATTGGGCGATCACGTCCTCGAGCCCGCCCAGTTCATCCACCAGCTTCAACTTGAGCGCCTGGCGTCCGGTGAATACCCGGCCGTCGGCCAGTTTGCGGGCTTCCCGGGTGGACATATTGCGGCCCTTGGCGACGGCTTCGATGAACTGCTGGTGCACATCATCGACCACTTTTTGCAGATACCTGCGTTCGTGCGGCTGCATCTTCCGGAAGGGCGAGCCGACATCCTTATATTTTCCGCTTTTCACCACTTGCGGTTCCAGGCCGATTTTTTTCATCAATTGCTCGGCGTTGGAAAATGCCATGATCACCCCGATGCTTCCGGTCAGGGTTCCGGGATTGGCAAAAATCCGGTCGGTGGCGGCGGCGATGTAATAGCCTCCCGAAGCGGCGAGACTGCCCATCGACGTGTAAATTTTCTTGTGGTCCGCCCGCACCCGCAGGATCTCGTCGTAAATTTCCTGGGAGGGGGCCACCGCACCGCCGGGAGAGTCTATTCTTAAAATTATGGCCTTGATGTCATCGTCCCGGCGGTATTGGGACAGTTGCCGGACGATCTCCTTCGAGTCCATGATGGTTCCGGTCACCTCCACCATGGCGATGGTCTCGGTGCCGCCGTCCAGTCCGCCGTCGGACAGATAGCGGCCCAGTACCAAAGATAAAACCCCCAAGGTGGCCAGGCCCAGCAGGACATACAGCAGGGTGCGCCCAAACGATTTTTTCTGTTTCTGAGCCGGTTGCATCGGTTGCATTCAGTACCTCGGAGTTCAGGCTTCGGATTCGGACGCTTCCTCATCCTCCGCCGGTATATCCAATTGTACTTCTTCCAGGTCGATCTGGGAAGGGTCCAGATTTTCCGTGTAGGCTTTGATGCTGAGGCCGATCTTTTTACTGATGGTGTCGACCTTGATCACCTTGGCCTTGATTTCGTCCCCCACCTTGACCACCTTTTCCGGATGCGTCACTTTCTCGGAACTCAACTGCGAGACGTGGATCAACCCTTCCAGACCGTCGTCGAACTCCGCGAAGGCCCCGAAACCGGTGACCTTGATGATGGTGCCGGTGACGTCCTTCCCGATCGGATATTGATCGGGAATTTTTTCCCAAGGATCGGCTTCGAGTTGCTTGATGCCGAGGGAGATACGGCAGGCTTCTTTATCGATGTTGGGCACCACGGCATTCACTTGGTCCTTTTTCTTAAGGACTTACGAGGGATGCTTGATCTTTTTGTTCCAGGAC
>SMVT01000140.1 GCA_004357365.1 Nitrospina sp. | reverse complement strand
CGAGAAAAGCCAGTTTGTTGGCATAAACGAAATAGTTGACAAAAACGACAGCACCTAAAATAGAGAGTACGATCGTATCTTTAATATGTTTTAAGAGGTATTGTTTAATCCGGTCCATTGGCTTTGTTTTTCAAGTAGTTGTATTTACCCAGGGGGGAGCAGGTTTATGACCCATACGCGTCCGCTTGCGGTTGGGGCTTCAATTGGTTTTCAAGCTGGCAGGTGCGCTCGATCAGCCAGGCGGCCAGGATCAGAAACCCGCCCCATACGGTCAAATCCAGATGGGTATTCAGTGCGCTGGCGGAACGGGTGTAGGAGTTTTGATCCGCAAAGATAAAAAGCCAAACCATGAGATTGGCAAAAAAGGCCCCCAATATGGCCAGCCGTTTGCCCACGTAATACCCGGCCAGCACAATCAGAAGATAGAAAAAATCCAGGAAGGCCATTTTGGAATAGATAAAATAATGGATGGCCGCGACACTCAACAAAGTGAGGAGGATGATAAAGTCCTCCCAGTGCTTTTCAGGGAAGTCCCTGTTATGTTCCAGAATTCGGTTAATCATATTAGAATTACATTAATACTAAAGGTATTCCTTTATTATAGTCCAAATCGCAAAAATTTAAAAATATTTTGTGTGGGTTGGGGGTTCCGTGAGGGGAAAATGCGGTGAACCGTCAGCCTGTAGCGAAAAATTGGGTCAGGAAGACCATCGCCACCGCCACCGGGGCGACGTACCGAATGACGAATTCCCAATAGGCCGCCCAGTGAAACGGGGTCTCGTGCCGCTCGATTTCCTGGTGGGCTGGTTTCGTGCCCCAAACCCAGCCGACGAAGACGGCGGTCAGCATGCCGCCGATGGGGAGCAGGTAATTGGAGGCGATGTTGTCGATATTTTCGAAGAAGGTCATGCCAAACAATTTAAAATCCTTCAGCAGGCCCTCAGAGAGTCCGGACGGAATCCCCAGCGCAAAAATCACTCCTCCCATTACCAGCACGGCCTTTTTGCGCCCCCATTTTTTCTGGTCGATGAAATACGCCACCACCACTTCCAACAGGGAAATCGCTGAGGTCAACGCGGCAATGGCCAGCAGTCCGAAAAAGATGATCGACACGATCCAGCCGAACGGCATGCCGGAAAACACCGCTGGGAGTACACTGAACACCAGGCCGGGACCTCCGGTGGGTTCCAGGCCCATGGCGAATACGGCGGGGAAGATCACCATGCCCATCAGCAGGGCGATCAGGGTATCGAACAACACCACATACAGGGTGGCGGAGGTCAGGTTTTCTTTGCCGGGCAGGTAACTGCCGTAGGTGATCATGGCGCCCATGCCGAGGCTGAGCGAGAAAAACGCCTGTCCCATTGCCAAGAGAACCACCTGGCCGTTCAGTTTGCTGAAGTCGGGATACAGGTAGAACTTGACGCCCTCCATGGCCCCGTCCAGCGTCAACGCCCGGATCATAAGGATCACCAGCATTACCACCAGGGTGGGCATCAGAATATCGCAGGCTTTTTCGATGCCCCCATGCACCCCTTTGATGACGATGGCCATGGTCAGCCCCATAAACAAGGCATGGTAGAGGATCACCTGACCGGTATTGGCGATGAAGCTATCGAAGAGGGCTCCCGCTGCGGTGGGGCTGGTGAATTGCTCCATCGAAAGTGTCAGGGACTTGACCACGTAAGCGAGGGTCCACCCCCCGACCACGCCGTAAAAGGACAGGATGAGGAAACCGGCGAGCACTCCCATGAACCCGATGCCCACCCAGAGGGTGCCGGGTTTGAGTTGTTGGAACGCGCCGACCGGATTGAGATTGGTTTTGCGCCCGACGGTGAACTCGGCCAGCATGATCGGGAGCCCCACCACAGCGATACAGATCAGATAAACGAGGACGAACGCGCCGCCGCCGTTCTGCCCGGTGATGTAGGGGAACTTCCAGACATTGCCCAGGCCGACCGCGGAACCTGAAGCCGCCAGAATAAACCCCATCCGGGTTTTCCAGAGCCCTCGTTTGTGGTTGGGTTCAGTCATCATGATTCAGTATAGCGGCCCGATGGAAAGGGGGCAAGCTATTGAAAGTTTTGGGTTTTAGTGATGGGTGATCCGGTGGAGAAATGTTTGGGTCCGCTTCTGTGCGGGATGCTCAAATAACCCATAAAGGGGGCGCCGCCTTCGGCATCCGTTCTCCACAACAG
This sequence comes from Nitrospina sp., assembly GCA_004357365.1. GTDB lineage: Bacteria > Nitrospinota > Nitrospinia > Nitrospinales > Nitrospinaceae > SZUA-226. Next base: position 7,680 of record SMVT01000140.1, on the reverse strand, counting down.
AACGCCCGAGGCGCGGATGTCCCCCAAAGTGCCTGCGGCAAACCCGGGGGCAGCGGAAAACAGGAGCGGAATCAAAAAGGACAAGTATTTTTTATAGAATGGCATGGCGGCAGAGGAGGCGGGCTAGGCCTGGAGCAGGCTCGATCCGCTTCGATTTGCGCCTGGTGACATTCTCTCTGGGGCAACAGTCAGCCAATTCCCCCTCCTGGCAGGAGGCCTTACTATATAATCAGAACAGCCGCATCGTTCATGGCCAGGCACAGCCGGAGGAAGGTTGACGTGAACCCCAAAGACCGCCTGAAAGACATTCTCGATCAGATACCCAAACGTCCCGGAATATATATCATGAAAGACGGGAAGGGGGGAATGCTTTATATCGGGAAGGCCAAATCGCTGTTCCATCGCGTGCGGTCGTACTTTGCCGACGCGGTGGACCACGCCCCGCGCACCCGCATCTTCGTGCGCAAGGTGAAGGACATCAAGTTCCTCACCACCAGGACCGAGCAGGAAGCGCTCATCCTCGAAAGCAATTTCATCAAGAAACACCAGCCGCGCTACAACGTTCTGCTCAAGGACGACAAACATTATCCCTACATCCGCATGACCACGCAGGAGATCTATCCCCGGCTGGAGGTGGTGCGCCGCATCAAGAAAGACGGCGCGGCGTATTTCGGTCCTTACACCATGGTGCGGGAAGTGCGCGAGACCATCCGCCTCATCTACAAAATTTTTCCGCTCAGGCAGAGCAACGACGAGCTGGACGGCAACCCGAAACGCCGGCCCTGCCTCAATTACCAGATGAAACGCTGTCTCGCTCCCTGCGCCGGGCAGGTGACGCCGGAGGACTACGCCAAAGTGGTCAACGACGTGATCCTGTTTCTCAAGGGCCAGAACACCCAACTGGTGAAGAGCCTGAAGCAAAAAATGGACGACGCGTCGGACCACCAGCACTACGAGGAAGCGGCGGTGTACCGCGACAAGATCGAAGCCGTCAACACCGTGGTCGACAAGCAGAAGATTGTTTCCACCTCGCAGGTCAACCAGGACGTGATCGCCTGCACCATCGACCGCGGCTGGTCGATGGTGCAACTCCTGGTAGTGCGCAACGGCAAGATGATCGCCGAGAAAATCTACAAGATGAAAAACCTCAACCAGGAAGACGCAAGCGAAACGCTGGCGTCCTTCCTCAAACAGTATTACGCCGACGAGCCGGTTCTGCCGTCGGCGATCCTGTTGTCGCACGCCATCGAGGACACCGAGTTGATCGAGCAGTGGCTGACCGAAAAAAAACGGAGTAAGGTGCGTTTGGAGGTACCACAGAAAGGGAAAAAACACGGGCTGGTAACCATGGCGGAAGAAAACGCGCGCTTCGCCATGCGCACCGAGTTGGATAAAGAGGACGTGGCGACGCGCAGTCTGGAGGAACTGCAGGAGACGTTATCGCTCAAAAATTTCCCGCGGGTGATCGAAGGTTTTGACATTTCCAACATTTCCGGGACGAGCGCGGTCGGCTCGATGGTCTATTTCGAAACCGGGAAGGCGGAGAAGGCCAAGTATCGCCGTTTCAAAATCAAGACGGTGGCGGGCATCGACGACTACGCCATGATCACCGAGGTGATGACCCGCCGCTATGCGCGGCTATTGGATGAAGGCAAGCCGCTGCCCGACCTGGTATTGATCGACGGCGGCAAGGGCCATCTCAATACCGGATACAAGGTTCTGCAGAGCCTGGAGCTGGAAGGCCGGATCGATCTCGCCTGCATCGCCAAGGGTAAGTTCCGGAGCAACCTTGAAACCGACGAAGTGTTCCTGGTGGGCAAGAAAGACCCGGTGTGGTTCAGGGACAATTCGCCGTCGCGCTTTCTGCTTCAGCGGGTACGCGACGAGGCGCACCGTTTTGCTATCGATTATCACCGGAAGTTGCGGGGCAAGGGGGCGCTGGCCTCACCGCTCGAGGGTGTTCCCGGCATCGGCAAAAAACGCCGGCTCATGCTGTTGAAGCATTTCGGCAGTCTCGAGAACATCAAAAACGCGAGTGTGGAAGAATTATTGGCTCTCCCGGGAATCACTCAACCCATCGCCGAGAAAATTAATAAGGCGGTGACGGTTTAATTGTTGGCGAAAGGTTCAATGATTCTTCTGGGCCACAAGGAGGTAGCGGGTGGAGGGGCAGGTGTCGGCTTTGGCGCCGATGGGTTTGAGGGTCACTGCGTCATAGATATCCACTTTGCCTTTGAACGCTTTTTCGAATTCCTGCCGGAGACGCCACATCGGCGGCAGGAATCTCAGATGCTTACCCTCGTTGGTGATCAGCAGTCGGTCGTTGTTGCGGCTGACGTTTAAAATCTCGCTCTGTTGAAACGTGTAATTACCCTCTTCGATCAGTACCGGATTGCGCAGGGAGATGACGTTGCCGGTCTTCGACCGGATGACGTGCGGGTAGATGCGGATGTGGTCCGGCGTGATGAAGTCGCCGAAAAAGTATCCGCCGGGCTTCGTAATCTGCGCGGTCACCGCCAGCGCCTCGTCCAGCTTTTCCGGCGACAGGTACTGGAACACGTTGAGGCCGCAGTAGGTGACGTCCCAGGTCTGATCGGCCAAGGCCAGAAAGTCTTCGGCCTTGGCGGTGATGCGGCGCGACGCCACCTGCACCATCGCCTCCGATTTGTCGATGCCCAGCAGGTGATCGCCCGACAGGCCGAGTTTTTGAATCATGTAATCTTCCACAATCCCGGTGCCGCAACCGATGGACAGCAATTTCACCTTGCTCCATTCCATCTGGTATTTCTCGATCACGAATTTCAAATACTCCGCGATGAACTCGTCGAGGCAGGGCTGACCGATAACGTCGTCGTACAACTCGGCGTAGGTGTAAAACGGGTCGCCCTGGTCCTCGGGAAAGAGCAGAGACTTATGCACTTTGGCGGCGGCGATCAGTTCGTTGCGCAGTAACCGCCAATACCCCATGTCCTTCATATGACCGGTTTGCGGATCGACGTGCGGGAACAGATCGTTTTCGAACCGCCGCCAGTTGGCGGTGTCGCACAGTTTTTGAATAACCCCTGCGTCCCTCTGCTCCAGGTCGGCGGGCAGTTCCATGTTATGCCGCTTGACGCGGTCGATGCGGTTTTTCAGTTCGATGACGTTTCTCAGCCAGGTCAGGTAATCCGGATGTGGTCCCGTTTCGCGGCGTTTGATCTGGTTTTCCGGCATCGCGAAGAACACGCCGCCGTCCGTGCGTTGCACCGAGCCTTCCTCGAGGTCGAAGATGCGCGCGTTGGCGGTGATGCCGCCCTTGAACCGGCCGTAACAGCCGTACATGTGGAAGCTCATGAAATGGGTGTTGGAGGGATTACCCAGCTGGTGCACCAGTTGATGGCCCACCGCCAACACTTCTCCGGGTTTGGCCTCGGCGCGCGACAGGGTGGTGAGGTCGCCGTCCTGCTCCAGAAACACCGAATGCTCGGCCGGACCGAACACCTGTACCGCGCCCCATTCGGTATAGCCGTGATCGTGAATGGCGGAGAAATCTCCCGGCGTCCACGACATGGCCATCATCTCGAAATAGCCGCCGTCGAAAATGAGTTTGCGTCCGTAGCTGTCACGGATGGGATGTTCGAGATCGGACCAGGGTTCGAGGTCTTCCGCCTGCAGGTTGGCTGAGAGGAGCAGGTCGCGCGCCACGCGCGGGGTGAGGTCCTCCGCCTCCTCCAGCATGCGGATCAAATCCTGGATGGCAAAGGGCAAACGATGTTTGTTCATGGCCGCCATGGTGGCCTCCTTATGGTCGGGGAAACGGGATGCATCTCAAAGGCCATATAAAAAAAGCCACCCTTATAATATAGGGCAGAACATTAAAAATTTTAGAAGAAAATAATCTGTGGGAGCCAGAAACTCAAAGATTTTAGTGCTTTAAAGGGAAGGCGGGCCGGCTTTATTTCATCTTGTTTTTGTCGACGAATTTGAAATTCTGGCGGTTGAGGACGGGGTAGACGGTGAACAGCGGCGTATTGTACGGAACCGTGGCGGTATCGGTGCCGGGGTTGAGCGTCAGGTGGATGTTGACGAAGTTGAAGCTGAGCCCCTCCTGCCACGGCTCCTTGACCGACTCGGCATAAGCCGGAACCTTGTCCGAGGCGTGGGAGCGGGTCATCAGGCCGGAGCCGCCCTGCAGTCCGTACTCGTACAAATCCGGCGCGCCGGTCACCAGTACGGAGACCTGCGCCGCATCGAACCACACCTTGAAATTGGCTACAATTTGGAGGTAAGTCCCCAGCGTGCCCAGCCGTTCCAGCACGGTCATCGGGTAGGCTAATTCCGGCGGCACGGTCGGCTTGTCGCCCTGGAATTTGAAATCCTTTTCCTTCACGCGGGAGAACGACACGAACAGCAGGTTCGGATCGTCCCGTGCGATGTCCAGCACCTGCCCGTCCTGGTAGCTGATCAGTTTGTCCATCTCGTAGGCCAGCGGGAACGAGTAGCCGAACTTGGTGTAGAAGATGCGCGAGCCCGCGTCCAGCGGGTCGTCCGGCTTTTTGCTGATCTTGAGGTCGAACGGCAGCATCATGTGAAACGCGTTGGTGCGCGAGTTCATGAACGGGGCGCAGGCGCCGGGGAACTCGCGGTGTACGTCTTTATTGTCGGGCTCGAACTTGCGCGGTCCGCCGGTGAAGTGCTGGGCGGTTTTGGCCTGCTTGGTAATGCCGAATTTGTTTTGATAATATTCCGAGGCGCGTTTCTGGGCGACGTCGAGAAAATATTCCGGAACATCCGTCTGCACGATGAGTTGCTGAACCTCAGACGTGCCGGTGCGTGGCGCGGGACGCATGGCGTCGGTGTAGATCGCCAGCTCGGATTCGGTTTTCTTGATGTCGTAATCCAGTTGCCGCGAAAGATCCGTGTTCGAGTAACGGGTCTGGGTGAGCAGGGCCTTGGTCTTCTGGAGCATTTCCAGTTTCAGGCTGAAGCGCTTCGGCTCGTCCGCCAGCGACTGCGCCGTCGCCATCAACAGGCCGAACTGCTCTTCCGGCTCGAGACCGATGGCGCCTAGGTCATGATCCTTGATGAAGGCCAGGGCCATCGGGCCGAACGCCTCTTCCCTGCGGATGTTCAGGGTCAACAGATAATTGAGATAGGAACGCGCTTCCTTCAGATCCAAGTCGTCCTCCGGACCGGTTAACCATTTAAAATTCAAGGCTTATGGGATGAGTTATTATGAACTGTCGTCCGGGGGAGTGCAAGAATTTTCTGAGTTTTGGGGCCGAAATCGTGGTGCAGGTCTCGGGGAAACCCCTCGTTCCGCCCCCGGAAATTTTCCCGACCCGGGTAAGGGGGTCATTGCATGTCCCGGAAAATGCGGATCAATTCATCCAGGGCTTCAGAGTCGGTGACGCGGAACAATTGCTCGACCTGGGCGGTCAGTTCTTCCCGGCTGGAAAAATTCAGCTCGATTTTAAATTGATCGCTCTCGAAATTCTCCGGCGTGCGCAGTTTGATCCGGCCGTCGAGTTTCAGCTGGTCGATGGCCTTATAGACCTGCTTCTGCAAGTCAGTAAGCACCGGGTAGCGCCAGAGACGCAGTTGTTTTTGAACGGCGTCGTATTGTTCGTTGACCGGCAGGCCGGCATGCTTCAGCGGTGTCTGGATTTCTTTACGGTTCAAAATTTCATGCGGCGACGTGTTCTCTTTCACCGCCGTTTCGTCGATCAGTTCCAGAAGCTCGCGGCACTTGTTGACGCCGGGACGCAAAGTATCCAGCAGGGTTTCGGCCGCCTCCCGTCCGGCCTCATCCCACCGAAACAGAATCGAAAACACGCGGAGGGGAACCCTGAGCCGGTGAAGCAGGGTGTTCAGGTTTTCGGAAAAGACGGCGCACCGGTTCAAATCGACGCACAGTTTTTTACTGCGCTCCAGATCGAGCAGGGGCAGACAGTCTTTGATGATTTCCGCTTCCGGCACTCCAGCCGCCGTAAGTTGGTGGACGACCCGCCCTTTTTCGATGTCGCTGTACTCCCTCTGGCCCAGGTTTTCCAGCAGGTTGAGTTTCAGCGATTCCGAGGATGGGGGCGTTGCGTCCAGCACAAAGGCGGGGACGGTATCGAGTCCCAGCAGGCGCGCGCACTCGATGCGGCGGTGACCGCACACGATCGGGTAATGCGTACCTTTGGGGGCCAGCAGAACCGGATGGGTGATGCCCAGTTCCCGGATCGATTGCACCAGCGCTTCCGGCGCCGGGTCCAGGGAGAACCGGGTAAGAGCGTTGTCCCCGATGTCCCCCAGCGGGATGTACTCCATTTGTTTTTTGGATGTCCCGGTCATGAAACGTGTATAGTTCAGGCGTTTAAAAGGTCACCCTAGCACTTATTAATCTGCATGAAAAAATTTTTTATCACTTTAAATTGTTTGGGATGCGCGGTGTGGTTGGCCGCCTGCGACCCGCCTCCGCCGGAGGGAATGGTGCGGGTCCCGGGCGGGAATTTCCTGATGGGGACCGACGAGTTCGACGAGCAGGGCCATGCCCTGGCGCTGGGACTCGACAAGCCGTGGTATGCCGATGAATCGCCGCAGAGGCGCCTCCACCTGCCGGATTTCTACATCGATATATATGAAGTGACCAATCAGCAATACTACATTTTCACGCAGGCCACCGACCACAAACCGCCGAGGTCCTGGCACGGGCCGAAATATCCCGATGGATGGGAACGCCTGCCGGTCACCGAAGTCACCTTTTTCGACGCCACCGCCTACGCCGAGTGGGCGGGCAAACGTCTGCCCAGCGAGCAGGAATGGGAAAAGGCCGCGCGCGGGCCCAATGATTTGCTCTACCCGTGGGGCAACACCTTCGATTTTGCCAAGGCCAACCTCAGCCGCACGCCCATCCCGAAGAAGGATCAGGGACTGCAGCCGGTCGGCTCGTTTCCGCAGGGAGTGAGTCCCTACGGCGTGGAGGACATGATCGGCAACGCCTGGGAATGGGTGTGGGATTACTACCAGCCGTATCCCAAAAACATCTGGCCGCCCAAAAATTATCTGGGGAAACGGGTGGTGGTGCGGGGCATGTCGTATCTCGGCGTCGGCCATTTCCCGAAAAAGGAATACACCCAAGTTATGGCCCTGAAGGCGCGCGTCTCCTACCGCCAGAAAATGCAACCCATCCGCCACGCCATCGACGTCGGCTTCCGCTGCGCCCAGGACAAACCAAGCCTCTATCAGCGACTATTCGGGGAAGAGGAAAGCGAGTGAGTTTGTTTGTAGTTGCTCGATTCATCGAGCGGTTTTAAAAATCACCCCATGAATGGGATAACTACTCGGTCGGGGGCAGGGAGCGGATATTATTTTCCACCAACCGGACCCTGTGCTCCAGTCCGGTCTTTTTCACAACCGCCAGAGCCTTGTTGAAATACTCCCTTGCCTTGCCGGTGTCGCCTTTGTTCCTCCAGGCCACTCCCAGATTATTCCAGCTATTGGCCACAGAGGGATGCTCGGGACCGAAAGTTTTAAGAACGCTGGCCAGGGCTTTTTCAAGATATTCGATGGCCTTGTCAACTTCGCCCTTGTCCTGCCAGACACTCCCCAGATTGTTCCAACTTCTTGCTACATTGGGATGTTCGGGACCGAGGGTTTTAAGAACGCTGGCCAGGGCTTTTTCAAGATATTCGATGGCCTTGTCATGTTCACCCT
>SMVT01000139.1 GCA_004357365.1 Nitrospina sp. | reverse complement strand
CGACAGATTGAGTTTGCTGTTGATCTTCCGGTAATCCTTCAGATCTTCATCCTTGAAATATCCGGCCCGGGCGAGCACCGAATAAAAGACGCCGGTGGCGTGCCCTTTGCTCATCACAAACCGGTCGCGGTTGGGGTCGTGGGGTTGGCTGGCGTCATATCGCATGCCCCCGAAATACAAGGCGGTCATGATATCCGCCGCGGAAAGACTGCCGCCGGGGTGTCCGGACCCGGCCCGATGGATGATTTCCAGGCTCTTCCGCCGTATTTCCCTGGCAATCTGCGTTAATTCGGAAACCTGGGTTTCCTCGGTTTGAGCGGTATTCATGGTTCTGATGGGAAAAATTAATGGAAAAAACAGGCCGCGGGCCTGCTCTCGTTGGGGGATTTTAACAGCAATATTTCAGAAATCAAAGGAGAGAACGAAAAAATTTACGCAGGCGTGTTTTTCAATCAGGAGGGAATGGTGATTTTCTCGTTTTGCGCGATCACCTCGTTGCATTTTTCGAGAAGTTCTGAAAAATTAACCGGCTTTTTGAAAAACATGTCGCCTCCCGCACTGATCACGGCTTTTTCCGTGTACTGAAGGCTGGCGGAGATAACCAGGACGGTCATATTCTTAGTTCGGGGATTGTTTTTTAAATTTTTACAAACCTCCAGACCGTTGAGGCCCGGCAGATTGATATCGAGTAGAATGATGGCCGGCTGAAAATGCGCCGCTTTGAGACCCGCATCCAGACCGTCGAAAGCCACTTCCACGATATAGCCGTTTTTAACGAAAAACTTTTTGAGCAAGGTGGCGAACTTCTTTTCATCGTCCACGATCAGCACTTTTTTGGTGGATTTCTCTTCGGCTTCCTTCCTGAGGATTTCCTTGATCATGGCAATGGTATGGCCGCTCTTCTGCAGAGCATACACCTGCTTGCAGCGCTCCTGCACCCACGCCGGATAATAACCCACAATGCCCTTGCCTCCGGGATGAGCTTCTTTGACCGGATCCGGGAAAAAATTATATTTCTTTTGCCACAGCCACAGGGTTTTCCGGGTAATCGGAACCACCTTCAGGATTTCGGCGGCAGTCACCCGAGCATTGATTTTATTGGCGTTATTTTTAATAATTGAATTATCCATAGGCTTTATAAGAATTGATGAAAATCCGTAATTAAAAATTTCTCCCAGGAAGTTATTAACCGAATCGGTTAAATTTTCCTCCACATTCATTATATACAGTTAATGTAATTCCAACAAGCACTTTTTTCAAATATTTTTATTAATCTTTTCCATTACTTAGCAAATTCATAAGCCCGAATTTTCGCCAGAAATGGTAAAATCATCCTATTCCCGGATTATTTAGCGCCCTCTTATCCCTATATTTTCCCAAGCGGATGGGGTGTCGGTAACGGATTCCAACTGTTTCCAAACCGTTAATCCTTTCCCGCCAAAGGACGAAAAGCAGGAAGGGATACAGGATCAATTTAAAGGCCAAGGGTAAATCACCCTTCCCTTTCTGCAACTCATTAGAATATAATAAGTTTTATCGATACTAATCTTAGACGAAATGGTTCTTTATGTTAATGCGTCGTCCTTCTGTGGCTGATGGATTTTTTTCCTTATCGTTTATCCTATTGATTCTTTTGCCTGTAGATTCTTTTCCAAAGGATCGCAGGTTTTTTCTGGCGGAGCCTTCTCAGAAAACATTGAAAAAACCTGATATGGGAACCCTACCGGGATCGGGTGTGGATGGCGGTTTAAAGCAGGCCCCGTCCTATAAAACCCAGACCCCACTGGCGCAACCGGTACCGCCTATCAGCAAGCCGGATATTGTCCTGACCCATACTCTGGAAATGTCACTTCAGGACGTCATTGCCAATACCCTGAAAAACAACGTCAGCATTGCGATACAGAATTTTCAGTCGCAAATCCGCAAGCAGGAAATCATCACCCAGGAGGCGGAGTTTGATCCCAATATTTCGTTTGACGGCAATGCGACGCAAGAGAGACAACTATCGGCATTTTCAGTGAGCAATCCAAAGACCAATGTCAATACTCAAAGTTTTGAACTGGGTTTTGATCAGAAACTTAAATTAGGTACCCAGTATGAATTGAAATTCCAGAATGAACGCATTGAGACCGATTCCTTTTTTTCCAAATTAAGCCCGCTATACAGCACCCGGTTTGAGGTTAACCTTACCCAACCCCTGCTCAAAAATTTTGGACGAGACATCAACAGTTCCAATATCACCATCGCCAAGAATAATCTGGATATCTCGGATTTTGAATTCAAGAATAAAGTCATCGATGTGATCAGCGATGTGGAAAATGTATATTGGGATCTGGTGTTCAGCCGCGAGGATTTAAAGGTTCAGCAGAAATCGGTGCAACGCGCTAAAGACCTGGAACGGCGTGTCAAGGCGCAGGTGGAAGTGGGCACCATGGCTCCCCTGGAAATTCTGCAGGCCCAGTCGGAAGTGGCTTCACGGGAAGAAGCTGTTATTCAAGCCCGGAAACTGATTCAGGATAACCAGGACAACCTGAAAAATATCCTCAACATCCCATTCGATTCCCCCGACGGGATGAAGGAAATTCAGCCCCTGGATTCCCCGCAATTCTTGATCGAAACCCCGATTTCTCTGAAGGATTCCATCAGAACCGCTTTGATGAAACGGCCGGATCACCTTTCCAAAAAGAAGGAGCTGGACAGTAAAAACATCCTGGTGAAATTCAATGAAAATCAATTGTATCCAACCCTGGATTTGGTGGCCAGTTTCGGCCTGAACGGGATCTCAGGCGAAAGTTCTGGGATCCCTCCCCCCAGTCCTTTCACTGGAAACTTCGGACGGAGTCAGGATCGTTTGTTCTCGGGAGATTATTCCACCTGGGAAGGCGGGTTACTTTTCAAATATCCTCTGGGCAACCGGGCCGCCAAGAGCCGCCTCACCGCCACCAAACTGGCCGCCGCCCAGCTGTTGATGGATATCAAGGACCTGGAGAAAACCATCGTGTTGGAGGTACGGGAAGCCGCACGGCAGATCAACACCGACAAGAAACGCGTGCAGGCCGCCCGGATCGCCCGCAAACTGGCGGAGGAAACACTGAGCGCCGAAGAGAAAAAATTCGAAGTAGGCCTCTCCACCAGTTTCAGGGTCCTGGAATTTCAAACCGACCTGGCGGGACAGCAGAGCAAGGAGCTGAAAGCCATCATCGATTTCAACAAATCGAAAATCAAATTCCGTAAAGTCCTGGCCACTACTTTGGAGGAATATAATATCCAAATGGCATCCGATTCCGGCCCATGAAAATGAAAACCCTGATTTATTTATTGTTGGGCCTTCTGGGGATGGGAATTGTTTGGTGGGTGACCGATGACCAAGGCTCGAACCCCGGGGTCGACATTCCCTTCAAAACCACGCAAGTCATTCAAGGCGATCTGGTGGTTAAAATATCCGCCACCGGTGTGGTCGAGCCCAGCTTCCAGGTAGAAGTCAAATCCAAAGCCAGCGGCGAGGTTTTAAAATTCCCGTACGAGGAGGGCGACCGGATTAAGAAAGGCCAATTGCTTCTTCAGCTGGACAAATCCGACGAAATCCGCAATGTCGCCCGCTCCAAGGCGGATCTGGCCAGCGCCACCGCCAAACTCAACAAAGCCAAAACCGCTCTCCTCTCCCAGCAAACCCGGTACCGGACCAGCCTGCAATCCGCCCAATCCAAGGTGGATGAAGCCGAAGCGAACCTCAAGGAGTCGGAGGACAAGCTGACGCGGCAGGAGGACTTGTTCCAGAAGAAATTCACCTCCCGGGAAGCCTTGCAGGAGGCGCAAACCGCGTTCAAGGTCAACCAGGAAAACCGGGTTCAGGCACGTGCGGACCTGCAGGCCGCCCAGGATACTATTCACGAGATCGACGTCAAAAGGTACGAAATCGATCTGGCCCGGGCCGAGCTCCAAATAGCGAATATTGCGCTCGACGAAGCGGAAGAGCGGCTGGACGAAACGGAAATTTTCGCGCCCATCTCCGGCGTGCTCATCGAGAAACTGGTCGAACAGGGACAGATCATCTCTTCGGGAATTTCCAACGTCTCCGGGGGAACCCCGCTGGCCGCAGTGGCGGACATGTCCCGCCTGTTCATCATCGCCGACGTGGATGAAACGGACATCGGTTCGGTCCACATAGGGCAACAGGTCAAAATCACCGCCGACGCCTATCCGGGAAAAACCTTCACCGGCAAGGTTCGGCGCATTGCCCCAAAAGGGCAGGTAGAGGACAGCATCACGATTTTCAAGGTTAAGATTGAAATTCAGGGCAAAGGGAAAAGCATTTTAAAACCGATGATGACCGCCAACGTTGATATAATAAGCGAAGAGCTGAAAAATGTGCTGTACCTTCCCAGAGAAGCGGTGCGGGTGCAGAAAAATAAAAAGTTTGCGGCCATTCTGGTGGACCACCGGCCCCAGGAGGTTCCGGTCACCACCGGGGTGCGAAACCCGATTCATGTCCAGATATTATCCGGCTTGGAGGCGGGTCAAAAAGTCCTGATCGGGGATTGGGAGACTTTGTGGGAAGACCACCAAAAAGGCGACGATAATATGTCGACCATCCGCAAAATGTTATTCATCCTTCGTTCCAAATAAAAAAACCTTGATTGAAGTCGAGAACCTCAGCAAAATATACGAATTGGACGGCCAGAAAGTTGCGGCTTTAAAGGGAGTCAGCTTCCGGGTCAAAAAGGGAGAGTTTGTCGCCATCATGGGACCATCCGGAAGCGGTAAGTCCACCTTGATGAACCTTCTGGGGTGCCTGGACCTCCCCTCCTCCGGCACCTACCGTCTGGGCGATATCGACGTGCGCACCCTAAACTCCGATCAATTGGCGGAAGTGCGCAACCGCCAAATCGGTTTCGTCTTTCAGAGTTTCAATCTTCTGAACCGTTCATCCGCGCTGGAAAATACCGAACTGCCTCTGCTCTATAACGGAACCTCCGATTCAAAATCTCTGGCGCGGGACGCTTTGGCAAAAGTGGGGCTGGCCGCCCGTGCCAAACACAAACCCAACGAACTCTCCGGCGGAGAAAAACAACGCGTGGCCATCGCGCGCGCTATCGTCAACCATCCCGCCATCATCCTGGCGGACGAACCGACCGGTAACCTGGATTCCAAAACGGGAGAGGAAATCCTGAAAATTTTTTCCCGCCTCAACCGGGAAGGCACCACGCTGATTCTGGTCACTCATGAACAAGCGGTGGCCCAATACGCCCGCCGGGTCATCCATATGAGGGACGGCCTGATCGTCAGTGATTCGGCCAGGGAGATGTAATGTTGATCTGGGATTTATTCAAAATTGCGCTTCGCAGTCTGCGCGCCAACAAGCTGAGAACGTTTCTGACTACCCTCGGCATCATCATTGGGGTGGCCTCGGTCATTTCCATGATTTCCCTGGGCGAAGGGGCCCGGCAACAGACGCTCAGCACCATCGCCAAGTTCGGTACCAACATCATTACCGTCAAACCCGGCGAAAAAAAGAGGCGTCACGTCAGAAGTGGCAAGGTTGAAACACTGGTGTTGGGCGACGCCTACGCGATTCGCGATTTCATTCAAAACATCAACGGAGTTGCATCCCAGGTATACAAAAGCAGCCAGTTGAAACACGGAAACAAAAACACCAACAGTACCGTCCGTGGAACCGGCAAGGATTACCGATGGATGGCCAATTTTAAAATGAAAGAGGGCCGGTTTTATTCCGAGGAAGAAATCAAAACTGCCAGAAGAGTTTGTATCCTGGGGGCCACGGTGGTCAAAAACCTTTTTGAAGGTGAAAATCCCGTTGGAAAAAACATAAAAGTGAATGGAGATAACTACCTCATTATTGGCACCACCGTCGCCAAAGGGGCCTTGAGCTGGTTTGATCCCGACGACCAGATTTTCATTCCCATCACCACCGCCCAAAAACGGTTGTTCGGAATGAAACATGTGCAGTCGATCGACGTCCAGGTGAAGGATATGAACGATATCGAAACCATTAAACAGGATATCGAAACGCTTTTG
>SMVT01000138.1 GCA_004357365.1 Nitrospina sp. | reverse complement strand
TGCCGGGCGGATTATCGTTTTTTCTCGCCAAACGCCAGATCCCGGTCAAAATCCGAAGGAAACCGGTTGCGCATCTCATTGTTGATGAACCGGTTGATTTCTTCTGAGGTGGACAGGCTCAAGGCATGATCGGCCAGGGCACGGGCTTCCTTCAAGGTCATTTTTCTCAAAATGTTTTTTACTTTGGGTATGGAATGAGGTTCCATGCTCAATTCATCCACTTTGCCCAGACCCAACAGTAAAAAGGTGGCCATGGGGTCGCCGCCCAGTTCTCCGCAAATGGAGACGGGTTTACCCATGCTCTCCGCCTGTGCAAAAACTTCTTTCAAAATTCTCAGGACAGAGAGATGAAAAGGCTGATACAGGTGAGCCACGTTTTCATTGATCCGGTCCACCGCGAGGATATATTGAATCAAATCATTGGTGCCGATGCTGATATAGTCGACCTCTTCCAGTATCCGGTCGACGATGAGAGCCGCTGATGGGGTTTCGATCATGGCCCCCACTGGAATGTCATCCTGAAAAGGAATCTGCGCTTTTCTCAATTCCTCTTTGGCTTGTTCCAGATACCGGGTGGCCTCCACCACCTCTTCCACACTGGAGACCATAGGATAAAGGATTTTGACTTTTCCGTAAAGGCTGGCCCGCAAAATTCCCTTCAATTGATTCATAAGAAGATCGGGCTGTGCCAGCGAAAGCCGGATGCCCCTCAGGCCCAGGGCCGGATTGTCTTCGGGGATATCGCTGATTCTCCGGAGTTGCTTGTCGGCTCCGATATCCAGGGTGCGGATGACCACCGGGTAAGGCTCCAGGGCCTGTACCACTTTTTTGAAGTTGAGGTACAAGTCGTCTTCGGTCGGCAGGGTGTTGGCCGCCAGATACAAAAATTCCGTGCGGTACAGGCCGATTCCTTTGGCTCCGTATTTCCGGACGGACCTCGCTTCCTGGATGGTTTCGATGTTGGCCATCAACTGGACCGTCTCTCCGTCCAGGGTTTCCGCGGTCAGGCCGATGTCCTCCAGTAGGGTCTTTTCATAACGCTGGTAATTCTGCTGTTTTTTCCGGTAGTGACGGAGCCGTTCCTCGTCGGGCTGGACGATCACTTCCCCCTGGATGCCGTCGATGATGACGGTATCTCCGGAATTGACGAACTGGTTGAAATCGCCGAGACCCACCACCGCCGGGATACCCAGCGCGGAAGCAAAAATCCCGACATGGGAGGTTTTGCCGCCCACTTCGGTGGCCATTCCCAGGATATAGCTTTTAGACATCACGATCGTATCCGAGGGACTCAACTCGTGGGTGATGATGATCACCGGTTCGTCGATATCCGCAATGCTTTCCTGGTAGTGCCCGATCAGGTTTTTAATGACTCCATGAACCACCAGATCCAGGTCGTCCTTTTTGCCTTTCAGGTAATCGTCGTTGATGTTGTTGAACAGGTTGGTGAACTTTTCGAGGGTGACGGTCAGCGCCCATTCGGCATTGCAGTGCTCCCGCTTGATGGTCTCGATGGTTTCGTTGACGAGGATTTCGTCTTCCAGCAGAAGCGTGTAGGTATCGAGGATGATGGCGTACTTGTCGGCCATGGAACTGGCCCGTAGCTTGGTTTCCTGCATCTGCGCCTTGGATTTTTCAATGGCGTCCCTGAGCCGCTTGATTTCCTCCTCGATTTCGCTTTCGGGGATACTGCGCTTGAGGACGCACACCTTGGATCGGTCAAGCAGGTAGGCTTTCCCGATGGCCACTCCGCTGGATACGGCAATTCCGGAATACACGCGCAACACTCTCCAATAAAGTGAATAATCCGTCCCAAGAGACGGTGCTAAACGATTTTGGAATCTTCTTCCAGAATCAACGAGTAAATGGCGCTGGCGTTCTCCCGCTTCAGAACGTTGTCACGTAGAGACGGATTTTTAAACAGCCGGGCGATCTTGGCCAGCGCTTTCAGGTGCAACCCGGTGGACGCAGGGGGCGAGAGTAACAGGAAGATAAAGTGCACCGGTTTGCGGTCCAGGGAATCGAAGTCGATGCCTCCCGGGGACCGCGCGAACACCGTCACAATCCGGTCGATGCTCTCGGATTTGGCGTGGGGAAGGGCCATATGGTCGCCGATCCCCGTGCTCCCCAGTTGTTCCCTTTTCAAAAGGGCCTGGAGCAGTTGGCCGTGATCCTGGATGGTTCCCTTGTGTTCCAAAAATAACGAAATTTCGGTTAAAGCTTCTTTTTTGTCCCCGGCCTTCAAATCGGCGATGATGAAACTCTCTTTAAGAATATCGCTGATTTTCATGGAATCTGCCGGCCGGTTGATTTTTTCTGGATGGGGAAAGACGGTTGTTTACGGGATTAACTAACCTGCTTATCTTTTTCTGCGGTATTTTTTTTGATTTTAATCGATTTGGAACGGTCTTTGTGTTTTTTCAGCTGTTTTTCCGCTTTCTCCACCGCATCATCCATGGCGGTGTACAGATCGTCGGTTTCGGATTCGGCATGCACCGAATACCCTGTGGTTTTGACGGTCACCTCCGCAAAGTGCCGGTATTTTTCGACGGTGAGAGCGACCTGAACGTCCGCGGAATCCGGCAAGCTATGAAGGGATTTTTCGATTTTCTTGTGCAAGTGATCCTCGATCGCCTGAGTGACCTTGATTTTTCGACCTGCGACCGTCAATTTCATGGGGACTTCTCCTGAAAAAATAAATTAAACAAGTGGAGCAAAGAGCTCAAGATTAGCTTGGTCCTCGCAAAATATCAAGGAGGGAAAAGGGGGATCAATAAATTTTTTTCCGCTTGCTGGCAGGCAGAATACTCAGTTCTTTCCGGTATTTAGTTACCGTGCGGCGGGCGATTTTAGCATTTCTCTTCCCCAGGGCCACCACCATTTCGTCGTCAGTCAGCGGTTTCTGGAGGTTCTCCGATTTCACGATCTCCTGGATCATTTTCTTGACCCGGATGGAGGACATGTCATTGTTCCCGATAAAGGACTTGATGCCGCTGTGGAAAAAGAACTTCAGCTCAAAAATGCCCTGGGGGGTATCGATATATTTGTTGGTGGTGATCCGGCTGACGGTGGATTCGTGCATTTCGATATCCCGGGCGACATCTTTCAGAACCATGGGTTTGAGATGCGACACCCCGTGGTCGAGAAATTCGATTTGCAGTTTGACGATGCTGTTGCCCACCTTGTAAATGGTTTGTCTTCTCTTGTCGATACTTTTGATCAGAAATTCCGCCGATTGATATTTCTTCTTGAGGTATTCCTTGGTCTTGGGTTCGGACGTATTTTTTAACAGGTGCCGGTAGTAAGGACTGATCTGGATATTGGGCAGGCCATCGTCGCTGAGCAGGACATCATATCCTGCTTCCCCTTTCACCACCACCAGATCGGGAATGACATAGTCAAAGCCCTCGGAACTGAATTGAAGCCCCGGTTTCGGATCTAAGGTTTTAATGACTTTGACCCCTTCGATGATCTCTTCCACCTTTATTTTGAGCTCGGAAGCGATTTTCTGATAGTACCGCTCGTTCAGCCGCTCGAGGTAATTTTCGATCAGGGTTTCCACCAGCGGCAAACGTTCCGGCAGCGCTTTGGCTTGGATGAGGAGGCAATCCTGGAGCGTTTGCGCCCCAACCCCATTGGGCTCGAAGGTCTGGATGATGCGCAGAACCCGCAACACCTCCTCCTCGGACGCCTGGCTGATCTCGGCGATTTCTTCCAACTCCGCGACGCAGTAACCGTCGTTTTGGATATTGCCGATGATGGCGGACCCGATGAACTTATCCAGGTCCGAATCGACCGAAAGGTTCAACTGCCAAAACAGGTGGTCGGCCAGCGACGGCTCTCTCTTGTAGGTTGCTTCGATGGACGGCCGTTCGGTGTAGTTGTCGGCGGAACTGCCTTGCGACAGGTTGTCCTGGATGTAATTCTCCCAATCCTGTTCATATTTGAGTGGATCGCTCTCTTTTTCGGATGGGGGTTCTTCCTGGGTCTGGCCGATGGAGTCGAGGGAGGGGTCGACCGGATTTTCTTCCTCCTCTTTTTCATCCAATTCTTCTTCGAGAAGTTCTTCCAAGAGGGGATTTTCGACCATTTCCTGGCGGATCTCCTGGACCAACTCCATACGGGAGAGCTGGAGAAGCTTGATGGCCTGCTGGAGCATAGGCGTCGGCACCAGCCGCATCTCCTGCTTTAAAATTAATTTCATCTCCATTGCCATGGGCAATCTCCAACTCGAGCGAAATGCTTAAAGAGTGAATTGTTCCCCTAAGTAAATTTTTCTCACTTTCGGGTCTTCGGCCACCGCCTCCGGCTTACCGGAGGCGATGATCTTGCCTTCACTGATAATATACGCACGGTCCGTGATGCTTAAAGTTTCACGCACGTTGTGATCGGTGATCAATACACCGATTCCCTTGCTCTTCAACGTTTTCACAATGGATTGAATATCCGATACGGCGATCGGATCAATCCCGGCAAAAGGTTCGTCCAGCAGGATAAAAGCCGGCGAGGTCGCCAGGGCCCGGCTGATTTCGACTCTTCGCCGTTCGCCTCCGGACAGGGAAAATCCCTTCGCCTTGCGAATATGACCGATATTGAATTCATCCAGCAGATCCTGGACCCGCTTGATTTTTTTCTTATGGGGAATTTTATGGTGCTCGATCACCGCCAGAATATTCTCTTCCACAGTCAGTTTTCGGAACACCGAGGGTTCCTGGGGCAGGTAGCTGATACCCCTCTGAGCCCTCATAAACATAGGGTAAGCGGTCAGGTCTTCCTGGTCTAGCAAAACTTGGCCCTTATCGGGCCGTGTCAGGCCCACAACCATATAAAAAGTGGTGGTTTTGCCCGCTCCGTTGGGGCCCAGCAGACCGACAATTTCACCCTGCCGAACCTCGATACTGACTTGGTTGACCACGCACCGGTTTTTATAGGCTTTGACCAGCTTGTTCGTTTTCAGGCTTTGCACAGTTTTCTTAAGGGACGGCCCGGGTTTATGTCGAATAGGACACCGTTATCGCTTCTTTTCCGGAGGTGGGTTTTTGGGGAATAGGACCAGACTCACACGATCATTGACTTCAAACAAATCCCGCTCCAGATAGAAGGTCATCTTCCCGCCCTTGATGATATTGTCCGCTTCCCAGGCGGTGGCGTACGGTTCTCCGGTAATAATGATAATCTGCTTTTTATTATCATAAAGCGCGCGGTCTCCCTTGGCCCGCCGGTCTCCCTTTTTAATTTCCACATTGCCGATGGCAATGATTTTGTCCAGATCCTGCCGCGCCTGACCCGGATCGGCGGTGACATTCTTCCGGCTCACTTTGCTTTTCGGATTGGCATAAACCTCCAGAATATCGGACCGGATCTCCAGATCGCCCCAAGTGCTCACCACATTGCCGCTAAAAATGAATTTTTTGCCTTCATTGAGGGACAGCAACTTATCGGATTGGATTTCAATCGACTGATTTTCATTATTCGGTTGGATAGAATCTCTGGCCTTCTGGGACAAGGCGGTGGCGGGGCCTATCAGAGAAAGGCCGATCCATATCAGCAGTAGGGATTTAAAGGTTCGCAAGGGTGGCTTCCTTTATGGGTTGTCGGGTTTTTGGGTTGGGGCATCCGGTTTTTGAAACGGATTGAAAAAACTGTCGGCATCTGCCTTGAATTTAACATGGCCCTCCAGCTGGATGTCTTTCGTTTCCCGGTTGATGGTTCCCGAATCCGCCGAAATGGTGGATTTCCGGCCCTCATCTCCGTTCAAAGTCACCATGACGTCAGTCAGGATAATTTTGTTTTCCTTATTTTTTATCTGAGCTTCTTTTGCCTTTATTTTCCATACTTTTTTACCCAAAACCTCATGTGTTACTTCGAAATTTTCGATCTCGATATCGACATTCTTGCTCATTAATTTCAGGGTTTCTAAGGGTAAAGCATCTTTATTCAATAAGTTGATCAAACTGAAGGTAGAAACCGCCAGCAACAGCAGAATCAAGCCCAATAGTAATTTTCGAATCTTGTTGGCTAGCATAAGGAGACTTCAGGTTTACATGCAAATGATGTACCAATCCTGGATATTGCCATAATGCACATCTATTGTAAAGTGAAAACAGGATGCCCGGCCGGTCCCATATGGCGGGCTGTCAGCTCGAATTTGCGGGTATCCTTCTGTTCGATCTGGATATGGATTTCCAACCACCGCGCCATTCCCAGCAGGGGAATTTCCGGCTGTTTCGCGTCAAATAATTTTTCCGCCCATTCCACTATGGCCACCCCTCCGCTTCCCAGGGTTTCCTCCAAACCCAGATTTTCCAGGTCCTGTAAGGAAGCGATGCGATACAGGTCGATATGAAATACCGGAAGTTTTCCCTCATATTGATTGACCAGGGTGAAGGTCGGGCTTCGGACATAGGCTTCCTTCGGCACACCGAGCCCGCGTGCGATGCCCTGGGTCAGCGTGGTTTTACCGGAACCCAAGTCGCCGAACAGGCAAACGATGTCCCCCGCTGTCAAATGGCGTCCTATTTTCTCTCCCAGGCTGAAGGTCTCTTCGGGAGATTGGGTTTCAAACTGTTTGTTCAAGTAAGAATCCTTTTAAAGGCTTCCGGGATCGTGTTTAACAGATCGCCGGCGATGAGCGGGATTTCGTGGTGGGCCTCCGCGTACAGGTCTCCCGCCATGCCGTGAATAAAAGCACCGGCGGCGGTGGCCGAGGGCACGCTCAGGCCCTGCGCAACCAGCCCCGCAATCAGTCCCGTCAACACGTCGCCGGAGCCGGCGGTGGCCAGGCCCGGGTTGCCGGTGGGATTGATCAGCACTGTCCCGTCTGCGAACCCGATCAGCGTGCGCGCTCCCTTGAGGAGCAGGGTGACGTGATGCTGTTGCGCGAATTCCTGGGTGCGTTCGATCCGCTGATCCAGGATGTCCGGCACGCTCCACCCGGAGAGGCGGGACATTTCCTTGGGATGAGGCGTCAATACGGTTTCGGTCCGGATGCGATCGATCAGGGCGCCGTTTTTGCCGAGACCGTTAATGCCGTCGGCATCGATCACCAACGGGCATTCCACCTGCGGCAGAAGGGCCGCCAGCAGTTTCACCGTTTCTTTCTCGGTGGAGAGTCCCGGTCCGATCGCCAGCGCGTTTTTGCCTTCCAGGTGTTTCAGGATGGCATCGATCGCCTGGGTGGACAGGCTTCCGCTTTTGGTTTCCGGCAGAGCCGCCGTCATGGTTTCCAGCGGATGGAACTCCAGCGCCTGGTAACAGGATTCGGGAACCGCCAAAGTGACCAGCCCCGCTCCGGCGCGCAGAGCCGCCAACGCCGTCAAACCGGCGGCGCCGCCCTTGCCTTTGGAACCCGCGACCACCAGGGCATGGCCGTAATCGCCCTTGTGGGTATTGGTCGACCGTTTGGGTAACATGGATTGAACGTCCTCCTGTTCCAGCCAGGCGACGGTGATGTCCTGCGTCTCGGTCGCCGCATGGGGAATACTGATGTCGAGGATCTGGACCTCGCCCATGTATTCCGCCGCGGGAAACAGCAGGTGACTGCGCTTTAAAAGGGCCAACGCGGCGGTGATGTTGGCCTGGACGGCGGGGCCGATGGCCCGGCCCGAGTCGGAGTCCCATCCCGAAGGGATATCGACCGCAACCACGTATTTTTTGGCGGCGTTTATTTTTTTGATGACCTTGGCGTAAAGGCCCGCAGCGGGTTTGGAGAGTCCGGTGCCAAACAGGGCGTCGACGATGATGTGGCAATGACGGAAGAGATGGTTTTGGTCCTTGAGATTTTTTTCGCTGACTTCATGTATGGGAATGCCCATCTTGAACGCAATATCCGCGTTGACCCGTGCGTCGGCTTTCAACTGCTTGCGTTTGCCCAGCAAGAGAACGTCCACGGTGACCCCGTCGATGAACAGGTGGCGGGCGATCACGAACCCGTCGCCGCCGTTATTGCCTTTGCCGCACACGATGAGGATTTTTTTCTCCATCAGGTCGGAAACTTTTTCATGAATCAGGCAAGCCGCCGCCAGCCCCGCGTTTTCCATGAGCACCAAGCCGGGAATGCCGAAGTTCTCGATCGCCGAGCGGTCGATCGCCTGCATTTCACTTGCGGTCACCACTTTCTGCAAGGGAACCTCAATCGCAAAAGTATAGAGTTGAGTGTGAGAAGGCCCGTTGGTCTTTTTTCGGGGCCGCGTGCGGTTTCATTCTATCAAATATAAAGTAGCGGAGGGGACGCCTTTTCGAAACGGCATCAAACGACAGGGTAAGGATTGTGCTCCAGAAGTTTCAGTTCCAGATCCTCCGGTGAAGGAGGAATGCAATTGATCACCTTCCCCAGGGTCGGATCCTCCGGGTCAGCGAATTGTCTGAGTTGGGGAAAGTCATCCCCGAAATCGGGGGACCGTAACAACTGTTTTTTTTCTGCCGGGGTCATCCGGTTGAAGCGTTCGGGGGCGATCAGAAAGGTGGTGTTGAAAAAATATTCAAGGAGGAACCGGTTGAAATCCATTTCCCGCCCGTCCATTTCGGGAAACAGTTCCCGGCGTTCCGCTTTACCGTTATAACTGTAATCTTCCACCACGTCCAGGAGGCAATCGTAAAGAAAGCATTGGTGATAACAGTTCATGGAAAACCAGTGTTGGGGTTGCGTCAGCCCGGTGAATAACCGGTGCGACAGGTCGCCCAGAATCGTGGCGCCGCCCAGGCGCGCAGTGTGAGGGAACAGAATACCCAACCGGTCGGACGTTTCACGGTCTTTCGTTTCCCATATTTCCTGAAACAGGTTCTGGGCGTTGCTCAGGGCCCGGTGGATGAAGTTGAAGGGCAGGGGACTGGGATCCGCCGCATCCCGGAACTCTTTGGGGCCGCCGGGAGTTTTCGGTGGTATGGGATTGAAGTAGATATTTTTTTTAAATACCAGCATGACGGGAAACGGTCGAGGGCCGGGGCACGCTCCATCAGGGTTCAATATTCCAGATCAGGCGGCAATAGTCGCGGATGGAGCGGTCGCTCGAAAACATTCCCATATTGGCCGAGTTGATGATGGATTTGCGCGTCCAGGTTTCGGGATCCAGGTACAATTGTTCCACCTTCTTTTGGGTTTGCGCGTAACCGTCGAAATCGACCAGCACCCGGTAGGGATCGCCATGCACGAGGAGGGAATCGATCAGCGGTTGGAAGATGTGCGGATGACCGGGTGCAAAGTACCCGTCCCGGATCATATCGAGCGTCTGCTTCAGTTCGGGATTGGATTCGTAGTATTTATTGGGACGGTACCCTTGTGTCCGGGTGTGTTCGACTTCCTCCGCCGTCAGCCCGAAAATAAAAATATTGTCTTTCCCCACCTGGTCACGGATTTCAATATTCGCCCCGTCCAGCGTGCCGATGGTCAGGGCACCGTTCAGCGCCATTTTCATGTTGCCCGTTCCTGACGCTTCGTGCCCCGCCGTCGACACCTGCTCCGAGAGGTCGGCGCCGGGGATGATCCATTCGGCTTTGGTGACGTTGTAATTGGGAACGAAAACCACTTTGAGCCGGTCGCGGGTATCGGGGTCGCCGTTGATTTTATCTGCAATGCTGTTGATCAGCTTGATAACGAGTTTGGCCATTTCGTAACCGGGAGCCGCCTTGCCGGCAAAAATAATGGACCGGGGAACGGGGTCCGCGGACGGATTCTCCTTGAGGCGGTTGTACAGGGCGACCGCGTGGAGGGCGCAGAGGAGCTGGCGTTTGTATTCGTGAATGCGCTTGACCTGGACGTCGAACAGGGAATCCGGATTAAGCTCGATGGAAAGCTCCTCCTGGATATGCCGGGCGAGCCGCGCTTTGTTGTTCTGTTTCACCTCCCGCCATTGCCGGCAGAAGTCCTTATCCTTGACGTAGGGAAGCAGTTGGCGCAAAACATCCAGGTTGGTGGTCCATTCCTCGCCCACGGTTCGGGTGATCAGTGCCGCCAGCTCCGGGTTGCAGGACTTCAGCCACAGCCGTTGCGTGATGCCGTTGGTGATGTTGTGGAAGCGATCCGGAAACAGCTCGTAATATTCCTTGAACACCCGGGTCTTTAAAATGTCCGAATGGAGCTGGGCGACGCCGTTGACCGCGTGGCTTCCGACGATGGCGAGGTTGGACATGCGGATGGACTTCACCGGTTTTTCTTCCACCAGCGACAGCCGCTCGATACGTTTCTCGTCTTTTGGAAAATGTTTGCGCGCCAGCTTCAGAAAACGGTGATTGATTTCATAAATGATTTCCAAATGCCGAGGAAGTACCCGTGCCATTAACTCAACGGTCCATTTTTCCAGGGCTTCCGGCAGAACGGTATGGTTGGTGAACGCGAAAGTTTGAACCGCGATCTCCCAGGCTTCTTCCCATGGGCGGCATTCCTTGTCCACCAGGATGCGCATCAGCTCCGGGATGGCCAGCGCGGGATGGGCGTCGTTCAGCTGGATGGCCACCTTGTTGCTGAACTGGCTGTAGGTCGCGTGGGTTCGTTTGTAACGGCGGATGATGTCCTGCAGGGACGCGGAAACAAAAAAGTATTCCTGTTTGAGGCGCAACTCTTTGCCCCACATATTTTGGTCGTTGGGGTATAACACCTTGGAAATGGTTTCCGATTCATGCTTCCGGCTCACCGCCTGGATGTAGTCCCCTTCATTAAACACCTCGAGATCGAACTCCCGGGTCGAGCGGGCTCCCCAGAGGCGCAGGTTGTTGACCGTTTCATTGTGATAACCGGGGATCGGAATGTCGTAGGCCATGGCCATGACGTCGTCGTGGGTATCCACCCATTCGGAGACGGGCTGGCCCTCTTCGTCGATGCCCTGCCGGGTGGTCCCGTAAAACTTGACCGGATAAATATAATCCGGGCGGGGAATTTCCCAGGGATTGCCCTTGCGCAGCCAGTTGTCCGCCGTTTCCACCTGGAAGCCGTTGACGATTTTCTGATAGAAGATTCCGTATTCGTAGCGGATGCCGTAACCGTAGGCCGGCAACCCGAGGGTCGCCATAGAATCCAGATAACAGGCGGCCAGCCGGCCCAGCCCGCCGTTGCCCAGCCCCATTTCGATATCGTTGACCTCCAGTTCCTCGAGACGGATGCCCAGTTCCTTGAGAGCCTGGTAGAACTCATTTTTGAAATCGAGGTTGACCAGATAATTGCTCAACGCCCGGCCCACCAGGAATTCCATGGACAGATAGTAAATCCGTTTGGGGTCGTTTTCGTGATATTTGTGTTGCGTGCTGATCCATCGTTCCACCAGTCGGTCCCGCACCGCCAACGCGACGCTGTTGTACCGGTCCAGCGGGGTGGAACTGGGCCAGTCGCGGGCCTGGGAATATTTCAGATGATTTCTGATGGAACGTTTCAAATCCTCCGAGCCGTTGCCGTTGTGGGAGGTGGCGGGGGAGGCGGATTGCGATGGCTCAGGCATAAAAGTCCGGGGGCTCCAGCTAGAGTGTTACGGTTTCAATGGAATGCGCTTTCAAAATCTCTTATTCTATATTTTATCTGAGGCGAATGGGGATAAACAATGGAATTATCAGAATTTAAGGACACCCTGGAACGGTTGGGACTGACCGATCCCGCCCGTTCCGAATTTCTTCGTTTGTTCTCACGCTATAAAGCTTCCGGAACATCTACGGTCGACTGGAATGCCATCCGCTCGCCCGCATCGTCCCGCCTGGTTTCGTACGACACTCTGACCGATCCCGA
The DNA here is from genome assembly GCA_004357365.1 of Nitrospina sp. Classification (GTDB taxonomy): domain Bacteria; phylum Nitrospinota; class Nitrospinia; order Nitrospinales; family Nitrospinaceae; genus SZUA-226. The sequence continues at coordinate 8,083 of SMVT01000138.1, read as the reverse complement.
TGACCGGGAGACGGCCGAAGCCCTGTCTCATCTCGTCATGTGCAAATTGAACGGAGGCTTGGGGACCAGTATGGGGTGTCCGGGACCGAAATCATCCATTGCGGTCAAAAACGGACAATCCTTTCTCGATTTGGCCCTCCGCCAACTGGAGCATATCAAAAAAACCCTGAATATTCCTGTTCCTCTGTTGCTGATGAACAGTTTTCATACCCATCAGGAGACTCTGAAACTTTTGGAAAGCCGCCCGGCACAGGTAGCCGTCGAATGTTTTCAACAGAACCGGTTTCTCCGGTTGGACAAGGATACAGACCAGCCGCTCGATCCCGAATTAATAGGCGAAGACGCCTGGTACCCGCCCGGCCATGGCGATATATTTGCGTGCCTGAACGATCAGGGTTGGATCGATCGGTTGCTGAACGAGGGCCGGGAAATCCTGTTCGTGTCCAATGCCGATAACCTGGGCGCGGTGGTGGATCCCAAAATCGCGCATGCCATGCTGGCGAAGGGTATTCCTTTCGTCATGGAAATGACTCCGAAGACTCCCGCCGACATCAAAGGCGGCACGTTGTACCAGGATACCCGGGGCAAGCTTCACCTGCTGGAGTTGGCCCAGGTGCCGAAACAGCATGAGGATGAGTTTTGCGGGTCCGGTAAATTCAAGGTGTTCAACACCAACAATATCTGGATCCATTTGCGGCATTTGAAGGAGCGGTTGGCCCAAGGGCCTCTGGACCTGAACCTGATCGTCAATGAAAAACGCGCGGCGGGACGGCCGGTGATCCAGTTGGAAACCGCCATAGGGGCCGGTCTGGAAAATTTCGACGGGGCTCAGGGACTGGTAGTGGGACGCGACCGGTTTCTCCCGGTCAAAAATACCAGCGACCTGATGTTGATCCAGTCCGACCTGTTCATTTTTGAAAACGGGCGAATGGTTCGCAATCCTACCCATGCCCGGAATTCTTTACCCTTGATCCGTTGGAAAGAACCCTTCACCGATCTGGAGGAATTTCAAAACAGAATTCCGGTCATTCCCGATATGCGGGAATTGGAATCCCTGGAGATCGAGGGGGATGTCCGCTTCGAAGGGGAGGTATCCCTGAAAGGCCGGGTGACTCTCGTCGCACACGACCAGCCGATCCGCATTCCTGCGGGGACCCGTCTGGAGAACCGTGAGATGATCCAGTAAACTCCTGATCAGCCGGATGGGGAAGTCTCTTCCGCGAGGGGTGGCGGTTGTTTTTGTTTCGAGCGGAGATGAATATAAGCGGTCACAATACCCAGAACCACCAGGATCAATAGCGAGACCATGAATTTTCGGGAGCCGATCTCCAGCAGGGTACTGCCGAAAAACCCATAGGCGAAGGCCCGGGGAGTTATTCCCAGAATATGGGCCGCGATATAATTATTGAACTTCATCCTGGAAAGCCCCGCCCCGTAATTGATCACCGTGACCGGCATGATGGGCAACAGGCTGAGCAGAAAGACCACGGAAAAACTGAAGCGGGTGTTGTCGATCATGTGGGCCCCCAGTTTCAGTTTTTTAATGACGTATTCGCGGCCCATGAGACGGGAAAACCAGAACCCGACCACCCCACCCAGTGCCGCTCCGAATGAGGCGTAAATCGGTCCCAGAACCGGGCCAAAAGCCAATCCGCCTCCCACGAATAAAGCGATGGAGGGAATCAGAAACAGGGGCCGGATGATGAAAATTCCAATAAAAATGATGGGCCCCAAAAGACCCAGGGAAAGCACAAAGGCCTTGAAAGACTCAGGAGTTAACTGAAATCCTTTGCGAGTAAAATAAAACCCGATAGCAAAGCCCACCAGGATTAATAAAACAAACTTGAGGAACTTTTTTTTGGGCTTTGATAAGGCATTCTCGGTAGCGGTGGCTTTGATTTCGTTCATAGGTCGAATTTACTGGGGATGGGTCCGAAACACCGGTATTAATGAATGAGGTTAGTATAAGTCACAGGTTTTTAAATGGAAGTGGTTTTTTCCCCGGTGGATTGTTGTAACCCCTTAAAAATCAAATATTACAGGGTATAGGGCTATAGGAAATCTACCTGAAGGGTTATAGGAAAACAATCCGCCATTTTGTTAGGAAAATGTCCAAAAAATAGTTGACTTGTACCCAACCGTAAGTATACTGACCGCACTAGAATAGTGCTTGGATTTGGGGTTATTACAGGCATTCCAATGAGTTCCGGCCGGAACCCGGTAGGGCGGGTTCGTTTCCCGGGTGGGAAAACAATTTGAATAGAGTGTTCGGGTTTAATGTGGCTTTCAGTTCCGGCGGTACTGGGCGAAAAGGCATTGAACCAAAATTTTAGGGGAGTTTTATTTTTTAACAATTTTGGGTAACGGAGGAAAACTATGAGAAAGTTAGTGCTCTTTACCATCATTAGCGTTGTTGCTCTCTGTTTTGCCGCTTCCGCCTATGCTGGAACCTTGAAGCCGGGTCAGAAGACGACGTGCACCAATGCTAAATCAATTACCTTGGAAGCATCCGGAAATTCTTCCAAAGGGGACCGTAGTAACGCCAACGCCGTGGTCTGGTTATCTTCCAGTGCCATCACGGTTCCCATTGCCCTGGGGCCGGCGGAGCATAATGCATTTAAGGCTGGCGCAGCCGGTGCTAAATTTGTAGGTATTCGCAATTTTCACAGCATGGGCCGCAAAAAGGTTGTATTGACGAGTCAAAATAACTTCAGCCGTGGCGATTCCATTGGGGATATCAGCGGTGAAGTTCGCATTACGAATACCGGCACGGTTAACCTGAATATCACCTGCGGTTAATTCTTTTTCGCTTGTTCAAAACCGGTCTGCGGTAACGCAGGCCGGTTTTTTATTGGGCGAGGAAGATGAATATCAGTCCCGCGAGCAGAACCCGGTAAATAATAAAGGGTAGCAAGCCCACCCGCGCAACAATCGCCAGCAAACATTGGATCGATAAATAGCCGACGGCGAAAGCCACCAGGAAGCCCATCAGAAACTCGAAGGGTGTGAACAGGAATTCATGCTGGGTGTCGTTGAACAACGACACGGTTTTATGCAAACCCGCCGCCAGAATGATCGGAGTTCCCAGAAGGAATGAAAACCGCGCCGCCGCCGGCTGGGACAAGCGGCTGAACAATCCGGCGGAAATGGTGATTCCCGAACGCGAGGTGCCGGGTAGCAGGGCGATCGCCTGGGCGACTCCGATGAACAGAACCTGGCCCCAGCTCAATTGAACCCATTCATCCGATGCCGACTCTTTCCGGGTGGACCCCCGGTCTGCCGCAAAAAAGACAATCGACCAGAACAACAGATTTCCCGCCACAAAGGTGGGGTTGCGGAGATGGGTTTCAATCCAGTCCCCCATAAATAAACCCGCCAGGCCCGCCGGAAATGAGGCCGCGACAATACTCCACGCCAGGGGCCGGTAAGGATCATTGGACTTTCGGGTGAACAAACTTATTAGCAATTTCGAAAGGTCTCTGCGAAAATAAATAATAATCGCTAATAAGGTCGCCAAGTGAAGAAACGCGTCCATGGCCAGTCCTTGGTCCTTCAATCCCAGTACATGGGGGACGAGGATGAGGTGGCCTGAGCTGGAGACGGGAAGGAATTCGGTTAACCCTTGGATAAGGCCCAGAAGGACGGCCTGAAGAAGTTCCATAGGTTTTTACTATGAGCGTAAAGAAAAAAATGAAAAAATGGAAAGTGGTCGCGGTGGTTTTTGCCGCCTTCGGGCTGATGGCCGTTCACAACCAGCAATTGGCGGTGAGCGATCCCGAGAACACCTACTTTAACAAAATTAACCGGACAATTCGCCTATTATTGAACCCGCCCGAAAATGAACTGGAACAACATCTCATTGGCAAGGATATATCATGCGACCACAGTGAGGAACTCTATAAAAAAGTGGCCGCCGCCACCGTTGTCGTATTTGCGGATAAAAGTCTGGGGGCTGGAGTCTTTATCGGACCGCGATTGATCGTCACCGCCAACCACGTGGTGGACGGCAAGCGGATCATCCTCGTTTTGCCCCGGGTGGAGGAAGACAGGCTGGCCCAGCCGGGACTGGTGTTCCGGGTGGAATCCATCCGGCGGGTGGACCGGTTGGACCTGGCCTTTATTAAAACCGAAGAGGCGTACCCCCACTGGCTGGACTTGCAGACCCGGGGTGATGTAAATCAGGAACTCCTGGTGGTGGGACATCCCAACCGTAAATTTTATTCCCTCCAAAAAGCGCGAATCAAAAATAAAGAGCTGATTCGTTCCTCGGACTATATCTACTTCAAGGACAATGAAGTATTTTTCGGCAATTCCGGCGGGGCCATCGTGGAATGCGAAGGCAAGCTGGTCGGAATCGTCAGCATGATGGCCAACTACCGTAACAGCCAACTCAAGCAGGGGATCGGGATTAACTCCAAGGCGATCTCCGATTTTGTCGATAAAATGAAACTGGCCAGTTGAGCCACTCCATTTCTCCTTTAAATAGATTAATTTGCCGGGGGTGGGGGATTTATGATATCTTGACTCGCTTTTGCGGAAAGTATTATTTTTAAAGGGGTTTAACCCTTTCGATTGAGGAGGTTTCGGGTTCCTTGAAGAGCCGGGCCCGGAGACCAAACCGAAGAGCCATGAAAGAATTTTCGAGAATCAACCGCCTGCCACCTTACGTATTCGACATCGTAGGCGATTTGAAATTGCAGGCCCGGCGCCGGGGAGAGGATATTATTGACTTTGGAATGGGCAATCCCGATTTGCCGACTCCCAAACATATCGTCGACAAATTGTGCGAAGCCGCCACCAAGGGTCCCAACCACCGTTATTCGCAATCCAAGGGAATTCCAAAACTCCGGCTGGCCATTACCGACTGGTACCAGAGAAATTTTCAGGTCGAACTGGATCCCGAAACCGAGGCCATCGCCACCATCGGTTCCAAGGAAGGGATTTCTCATTTGGCCTTGGCTATCACCAGTCCGGGCGATTCGGTGCTGGTGCCGACGCCCACGTATCCCATTCACACCTACGCTTTTATTTTATCGAATGGCGATGTCATCGGTGTTCCCATGCAGAAGGACACCAATTTTTTCGAGGCCCTGCTTCAAGCGTACAAGCAGAATTGGCCCCGGCCCAAGGCGTTGATCATTAATTTTCCGCACAACCCGACCACCCAGGTGGTGGAAATCGACTTTTTCGAAAAGGTGGTGGCGTTCGCGCTGGAACACGACCTGATCGTGATTCACGATTTTGCCTACGCCGACCTGGTTTTCGACGGCTACCGGGCCCCGAGTCTGCTTCAGGTGGCGGGCGCGAAGGAGGTCGGGGTGGAAAGCTTCACCCTGTCTAAAAGTTACAACATGCCCGGTTGGCGGGTCGGTTTTATGGTGGGAAACCGTGATATTATTCATGCGCTGGCCCGTGTCAAGAGTTACCAGGACTACGGGATGTTTCAACCCATCCAGATTGCTGCCATCATCGCCCTGAACGGTCCGCGCGATTGCGTGGAGGAGATTTGCGAAACCTATCGCAAACGGCGCGACGTCCTGTGCGAAGGGCTCAACCGGGTGGGGTGGACGGTCGATGTGCCCAAGGCCACCATGTTTGTCTGGGCCGAGATACCGGATCCGTTCAAATCCATGGGATCGCTGGAGTTCTCTAAACTCCTTCTGGACAAAGCCAAGGTGGCCGTTTCCCCCGGTATCGGATTCGGAGAAGGAGGGGATCACTTTGTCCGCATTTCACTCATCGAAAACGAACACCGGATTCGCCAGGCGATTCAGGGCATCCGTGAAATTTTTTAATCCCATATTTAAATTATGAAAACGGTTAAAGTGGGCCTGATCGGATTCGGAACCATCGGGTGCGGGATGGTTAAAATCCTTCAGGACAATCAGAGTCAAATCCAAAGCCGGCTGGGCGCTGTGCTCGAAGTGATCAAAATCGCGGATCTCGATATCACCACCGACCGCGGGGTGAAGGTCGATGCCGGAATGCTGACCACCGATGCCAAGGAGGTGCTGGACCATCCGGATATTGATATCGTGGTCGAGCTGATCGGCGGTTATGAACCGGCGCGTTCCTTCATCCTGCAGGCCATCGAGAATAAAAAGCATGTGGTCACCGCCAACAAGGCTCTGCTCGCCAAGCACGGGGACGAGGTATTTGCCGCCGCCGAAAAAAACCACATCGCGGTCGGTTTCGAGGCCTCCGTGGGCGGGGCGATTCCCATCATCCGGTCCATCAAGGAAGCGTTCGTGGCCAACCGGATTCAGGCCATCGAAGGTATCGTGAACGGCACCGCCAATTATGTTTTGAGTAAAATGTCAGACGGCAACCACGATTTTGAAACGGCGTTGAAAGAGGCGCAGGACAAGGGATATGCCGAAGCGGATCCGACCTTCGACATCGAAGGCATCGACTCCGCGCACAAAATAGCGGTGTTGACCCGGCTGGCGTACGGCACCCCGGTGAACCTCGATGATATTTACGTGCAGGGCATTTCCAGCATTTCGTCGTTGGATATTAAATGCGCCCACGAATTCGGCTACCGCATCAAACTGCTGGCCATCTCCAAGTTTGACGGCCGGGCGATCGATGTCCGCGTGCATCCGGCGATGATCCCCGAATCCAAACCCATGGCCAACGTTAATGGAGTGTTGAATGCCATCATGGTTTGTGGTGACATGATGGAAGAGAATATTTTGATCGGCCATGGAGCTGGCTCGTTGCCGACCGGCAGTGCCGTGGTGGGGGATATTGTCGAAATCGCCCGCAACATCCTTTCTGGCGCGCAGGACCGGGTGCCGCCCCAGTCCTACCAAACCGCCGGCATTCAGAGGATCCCCTTAAAGGATATAGCGGAGATCGAAGGCGAGTATTTCCTGCGGTTCTGGGTGTTGGATAAACCCGGCGTATTGTCGCGGATTTCGGGAATCCTGGGCAACCATGACATCAGTATCGAGGCCGTGATCCAACGCGTCAAGGACGATAACGGCAAGGGGGTGCCGCTGGTGATGATGACGCATCAGGCGCGTGAAAAAAATATCCAGGCCGCTTTGAAGGAAATCGATGGTATTGAAGATGTCTGCGAAAAAACCGTATTAATCCGGGTGGAAAAATAGCCATGAAATGTAAAGCGTGGTTTCAGTGCATCAATGGGTGTTCGGGCCGGTATCCCCTGAACCAGATCATCTACCGCTGTCCGGATTGCAACAGCCTGCTCGAAGTTGCTCACGACATGGACCAGTTAAAACAGCGGTCCGCCCGGGAATGGAACGACCTGTTCAAGGAGCGTTACCGCAAAAACGAATGGCCCTACGGCAGTTCGGTTTGGGCCAAAAAGGAGCTGGTGTGTCCTTCAGTGGACAACGAAAATATCGTTTCCACCTACGAGGGCGGAACCAACCTGTTCTGGGCGGAACGCCTGGGGCATCAAGTGAACCTGAAGGATCTTTGGATCAAGCAGTGCGGCATGGCGCATACCGGGTCGTTCAAGGATCTGGGAATGACGGTTCTGGTGTCCATGGTCAAGCAGATGCGCGCCGAAGGAAAAAGCATCCGGGCCGTGGCCTGCGCCTCGACCGGAGATACCTCCGCCGCTCTGGCCGCTTACTGCGCCGTGGCCGATATTCCGGCGATCGTGTTTCTGCCCCGCAACAAGGTGTCGCTGACGCAATTGATCCAGCCGATCACCCACGGGGTGCTGACGCTCTCGCTGGATACCGACTTCGACGGCTGTATGAAGGCCGTCCAGGCCCTGTGCGCGGAAAACGAGATTTACCTCGCCAACTCCATGAACTCCCTGCGCATCGAGGGACAGAAAACCATCAGTTTCGAATTGATCCAGCAGTTCGATGGGGAAGTGCCGGATGTGGTCATTGTCCCTGGCGGCAACCTCGGTAACGTCAGCGCCATCGGCAAAGGTTTTAAGATGATGTATGAGTTGGGAATCATCGACCGTCTGCCGCGGCTGGTGTGCGCCCAGGCGGAGCGCGCCAACCCCCTGTACCTGAGCTATAAGAACGGGTTCAAGGAGTTTCATCCGGTCCAGGCCAAGACCACCCTGGCCAGCGCCATCCAAATCGGCGAT
>SMVT01000137.1 GCA_004357365.1 Nitrospina sp. | reverse complement strand
TCCAGGTTCGATATCGGTGATTTCATCGGTGTGGAAGGCCGGTTGTCCAAAACCAAGACCGGCGAGCTGACCGTGTTTTCCAAAAAGGTCACCCTGCTGACCAAATCGCTTTTGCCGCTTCCGGAGAAATGGCACGGTCTCAAGGATGTCGAATTGCGGTACCGCCAACGGTATGTCGACTTGATCGTCAACCCCGAGGTAAAAGAAGTGTTCATCGCCCGCAGTAAAATAATCCAGGCGATCCGGGATTTTCTCAACGAACGTAATTACCTGGAAGTGGAGACGCCGATGATGCAGACTATTCCCGGCGGAGCGACGGCCAAGCCGTTCCGGACCCATCACAACGCCCTGGATATGGACTTATACCTGCGCGTGGCGCCGGAGCTTTATCTGAAGCGGCTGGTGGTGGGCGGCATCGAGCGGGTGTACGAGATCAACCGGAGTTTCCGCAACGAAGGCATCTCCACCGAACACAATCCCGAATTCACCATGCTGGAATTTTATACGGCGTATGCCGACTACCGGGACCTGATGACGCTCACCGAGGAGTTGTTCCGCCACATCGGGCAGACGGTATTCGACACGCTGGTGTTTCCCTGCACCTGTGAAGAAAACGGCGTGACCCGGGAGGAGACGCTCGATTTTTCCAAACCCTTCCGCGAATACACCTTCAAGCAGTCGCTGACCGAAGTGGGGAAAATTCCGCCGGAAGCGGTGGCCAGCCAGGAGAAGGCAGTCGCCTTTGCTCTGGAACACAAAGTGCCTCTCGAAAAACGAGATACCTTTGGAAAGGTTCTGGGCAAATTGTTCGACCATTTTGTGGAATCGTTGTTGGTGCAACCCACCTTCATCACCGACTATCCGCTGGAACTCTCGCCGTTGTCGAAAAAGAAGGAAGACGATCCCGATTTGGTGGAGCGGTTCGAGTTGTTTGTCGGGCGCCGCGAATTGGCCAACGCCTACACCGAGTTGAACGATCCCATCGACCAGAAAGAACGCTTCGAGCAACAGATGGAGCAAAAGGATGCGGGCGACGAAGAGGCGCACTGGATGGATCACGATTTCATCCGCGCTCTGGAATACGGCCTGCCGCCCACCGCCGGCGAGGGCATCGGGATCGATCGGCTGGCGATGATGTTCACCGATGCCCAGTCGATCCGCGACGTTATTTTATTCCCGCAGTTGAAAAAGGAAGCCTGAACGGTTTAAGCTGTATTCAACAGTGACCGGGCCGGTTTGCCCATTCCTTTCCACGGAGCCCCATGAGTTACGAACTACGAATCAGCTGGCGCCATCTCTGCTCCCGCAAATCTCAGAAATTTATTTCCATCATCACCTTCATTTCCATGGGCGGCGTGGCGGTGGGCGTCATGGCGCTGATCGTGGTGATCGCCGTGATGACCGGGTTCGGCCAGAACCTGCGCGATAAAATTCTTGGAACCAACAGCCATATCGTGTTCACTCAGTTGATAAGCGGTGGGATGGAGGATTATGAAAGCGTGCTTGAGAAAATTAAAACCGTTCCCCAGGTCCATGATGCCGCGCCGTTCATTCTCAAACAGGTCATGCTGACGTTCAGACAACGAAGCTCCGGCGTGGTGATCCGCGGAGTCGATCCGGACCGGGAAGCCAATATTTCCGATCTAGAGAAAAACCTCACGGAGGGCAAGCTCGTTTATCTGGACCGCGCCCCGCCGAGTCCCACTCAGGGTGATTCCGGCATTCAACGCAAGGGGATCATTCTCGGCAAGGAACTCGCCCGTTCCCTTGGCGCATACACCGGCGACCTTCTGGCCATGATGTCGCCGTCGGTGCGCATGACGCCGCTGGGCATCATCCCCAAAATTAAAATGGTGGAGGTGGTCGGCATTTTCGAATCCAAAATGTATGAATACGATTCCAATCTGGCGTTCATTTCCCTGTCGTCCGCGCAGTCGCTGTTCGGGATGAAGAACCGGGTTTCGGGAATCGAGATCAAGGTCGACGATATCGACGCCGCGGGCCATATTGCCATCGCCATCCAGAAAAAACTCGGCGCCCCCTACTTTGCGCGCGGCTGGATGCAGATGAACAAGAATCTGTTTTCCGCGCTCAAGCTGGAAAAGATCACCATGTTCATCATCCTGATTCTGATTATCCTCGTCGCCGCGTTCAACATCATCAGCACGCTGTTCATGGTGGTCATGGACAAGGCCAAGGACATCGCTATTTTGAAATCGATGGGCGCAACGCGCGCCAGCATCATGAAAATTTTCAGCATGCAGGGGTTGATCATCGGCGTGTGCGGCACCGCGTTGGGTTGCCTCGCCGGGTTCACCATCGTTCCCAACCTGAACAAAATCGTCGGGTTTATCGAACAGTTGTTCGACATCGAGGCGTTTCCCAGCGACGTGTATTATCTGGACGAGTTGCCTTCGCAGATCCAGTATTTCGATTCGTTTCTGATTATCGTGTTTTCGATCCTGATCTGTTTCCTGGCCTCCTTGTATCCCGCCTGGCGGGCATCCCGACTGGACCCGGTGGAGGGATTGCGTTATGAATGATGCCCCGGCGAAATCCGGCCCTCTGCTCCAGGCCGTCGATGTGGAAAAATCCTACCACTCCAAGAGCCAGCCCGTGCATGTATTGTCCGGCGCCAGCCTGGAGGTTCAGTCCGGAGAGTTCCTGGGAATCGTGGGTGCTTCCGGTAGCGGGAAAAGCACCCTGCTGCATATAATGGGAGGACTGGATCGGCCGGGAGCGGGCAACGTCTTTTTCAAGGGACAAAATATTTTCCAACAGAAAAACGGTTTCCTCGAACAGTTTCGCAACCGCCACATCGGGTTTGTGTTCCAGAATTTCAATTTACTGCCTGATTTTACCGCGCTGGAAAATACCATGTTCCCGGGGTTGATTGGCAACCGGGATAAAAAATCGGTGCAGGAAAAGGCAGAAGAGTTGCTGGGCCTGTTGGGATTACAGGACCGGCTGAATCACAAGCCCGGCGAGTTGTCGGGCGGAGAAACCCAGCGGGTGGCTCTGGCCCGCAGTCTGGTCAACCAGCCGGACTTGGTGCTGGCGGACGAACCCACCGGTAACCTGGACAGCCGCGCCAGCCAGCATTTCATGGATCTGGCGCGGAAACTGAATGAAGAAACCCGTCAAACCTTCGTGATCGTGACCCACAACGCGAACATCGCCCGCAGTCTGGACCGCGTCCTGCAGTTGGCCGACGGCCGGTTGAACCCGATCGGGAAGGAACTGATTTTATAATTCCAAACATCCCACACGAGAGATCGTTATGAACCTGCAAGAAATCGCCGAACGGATAGGAGGCACCGTCCAGGGAGACGGCTCCATAGAGATCACCGGAGTCGAGAGCATCGAACGGGCGGAGCCCGGGCAGATTACCTTTGTAGCGGATAAAAAGTCCAAAGATAAATTAAAAACCAGTAACGCCTCCGCGGTGATCGTGTCACAGGTTCTGGAGACGGACAAGGCGCAGGTGATTCATCCCTTACCGGCATTGGCGTTTGCCCAACTGATCGCGGAATTTCATCCCGAACCGAGGCCCCAACCCGGCATCGACGACCAAGCGGCCATCGCCGAGGGCGTCCAACTGGGAAAAGACGTTTTCATCGGTCCGTTGGTGACCGTCGGCTTGGACGTGGTTCTCGGCGACCAGGTGGCCTTGCACCCCGGCGTGGTGATCCAGGAGGGATGCCGGATCGGCAACCACACCACCCTGTTTCCCAATGTCACGCTGTATCGCCATACCCTCATCGGGAATCATGTCACCCTGCACGCGGGAGCAGTGATCGGCGCCGACGGCTTCGGCTACACCCCGGACGAGAAGGGGCGGCATTTTAAGATCAATCAGGTGGGCCGGGTGGTGATCGAGGACCATGTGGAAGTCGGGGCCAACGTCTGCATCGACCGCGCATCGTTCGGGGAAACCGTGGTGCGCGAGGGCGCCAAAATCGACAACCTGGTGCAAATTGCCCACAATTGCGATATCGGGCCGCATTCCCTAATCGTTTCTCAGGTGGGCATCGGCGGTACCTGCAAACTGGGGCACCACGTCATTCTGGCCGGCCACGCGGGGTTGTCCGATCACGTCACTCTGGGGGACCAGGTGGTGATCGCTGGCCAGGCGGGAGTCACTAAAGACCTCCTGGAACCGGGGTTTTATGGTGGATTTCCGGCGATTCCGGCCATGTCTTGGAGGCGATATATCACCACCTTGCCCAAATTGCCGGAAATGTCCCGGAAAATCCAAGCCCTGGAAAAACGTCTGAATGCCATTGAAAAAGAATAACTTCCCTTGCTACAATAAGAGTACATAGAAATTACCCTTTTAAATTCAATATTTTTACCCGATTGACCGATTGCATATGTCTACGCCAGCAGGGCGGACCCTGGGTCTGCTGTTTTTTGTATTTGCATTTTCCCTGGTTGCGGCCCGGCCGATGCCGCCCGAGGCGCTCGAAAAATATATCGAAAAGAAACTGGGCCGGAACCCTCACACCCTGCGCCTCAACGAAAAAATCATCGGGAACGAAGGGGCGGCCCTGTTGGCCCAATCCCCCCTGATGAAAACCGTGAAGGTGCTCAAGATTTACAAGGGCGGGTTGGGAGACGAGGGTGTGCGCGCGCTGGCGAATTCGCAGAACCTGGGCAACCTGAGAGAGTTGCATATCGAATACAACCAGGTGACCGATCAGGGCGCACGCTATCTTGCGGAATCAAACGCGCTGGATCGGCTCGAGGTGCTCAACCTGTACCGCAACCGCATCGGGGATGCGGGGGCTCAGCAATTGGCGCAGTCGAAAAATTTTCCCCATCTGTTGGAGTTGAACCTGAACTACAACCGGGTGGGTGACGCCGGCGCCCTGGCGCTCACCCATTCTACCGCGCTGACGCGCATGGTCCGGCTGGGATTGGCTTACAATCCGCTGGCGGACGACGGGCGGCAGGCGCTTGAAAATTTCAAGTTCCGGCAGAAGATCAAGGTTTGGAATGAACAGAAAACGCTCCCCAACCTTGAAAACAATTATATCGGGGATTCCGGATTAAAAGCGCTGTTGGATTCGCCGTACCTTCAGGGGATCCGGGAACTCAACCTGAACAACAACAACCTGAGCGACAAAGCGGTCATCGCGCTGGCCCGGTCGCCCAAGTTGAAACAACTGGAGTCCCTGCATCTGGCGGCGAACCGCATTACCGACCGGGGGGCCCAAGCCCTGGCGGAATCCAAAGTGCTGGGACATTTGAAGCACCTGGATTTGAATTTCAACCGCATCGGTAACGCCGGCGCACGGGCTTTGGCCCGGTCGCAGACCCTGTCGCAACTGGAGTCGCTGCGTCTGGGGCAAAATAAAATCGGGACGGAAGGCGCCAAAGCGCTGGCCGAATCCGCGACATTGAAAAATCTCATTTATCCGATTTTCGGATTTTATTGATCGGTAACCACTCAAAGGCACGCATACAAACTATGGCACAGATGCTCGATTTTGAAAAAGACATCTTCGCAATGGAAAATCAGATCAAGGAATTGTATTCGCTGTCGAACATGTATGACAGCGTCGGCGACCTGACCCACGAAATCGCCAAGCTGAAGAAAAAACTCCGCCACATGAAGCGCGATATCTTCAACGGCCTCGACGGCTGGCAGAAAACCCAGGTGGCACGCCATCCCAACCGTCCTTACACCTTGGACTATATCGAAAACATGTTCACTGATTTTCAGGAGTTGAACGGCGATAGGCACGGCGGCGCCGGGGAGTCCATCGTCGGCGGATTCGCCAAGTTTGACGACCAGACGGTGATGGTGATCGGGCATCAGAAAGGCCGTGACCCCAAAGAGAAAATTCGCCGCAACTTCGGCATGTCACAACCCTCCGGGTATCGTAAGGCGCTCCGGTTGATGCAACTCGCGGAAAAGTTCAGTATCCCCATCATTACCCTGATCGATACGCCCGGCGCCTATCCCGGCGTTGACGCCGAGGAACAGGGCCAGTCGCAAGCCATCGCCTACAACCTGTTTGTGATGTCCAGTCTCAAGGTGCCCATCATCGCGGTGGTTATCGGTGAAGGCGGCAGCGGCGGCGCTTTGGCCATCGGGCTGGGCAACCGCGTTCTCCTGCTCGAGCATTCGGTGTATTCCGTGATCTCGCCGGAAGGGTGCGCCTCGATTCTGTGGGGCGACAAGGAGAAGGTGAAGCAGGCCGCCCGGGCCTTGAGTCTGACGGCCAATCAGTTGCTCAAATTAAAGGTGATCGACGCGATCGTCAAAGAACCGTTGGGCGGGGCGCACCGCCATCATAAATGGGCCGCTACCCTGTTGAAAAAGGCCCTGCGGACCAACCTGAAGGAGTTGATGGCCCTGAAACCCGGCGAGCTGGTCGACCAGCGGCAGGAGAAATTCCGCAACATGGGGGTCTTCAACACCGAAAAGGAATAAACCCTACTTCCGTTTTCCCCGTTCTTACAAATGAAGTTGTGATTGGAACAGGTTGGCGTATTCGCTGTCGGCCTGGATCAATTCCTTATGAGTGCCGGACTCGATCAGCCGTCCGCCTTTCAACACCAGCACCCGGTCCGCTCCCTCCAGCGTCGACAACCGGTGGGCGATGACCAGCGTGGTGCGAAGCGCCATCAACTGGCTCAGCGCTTCCTTGATCTTGATTTCCGTCTCCGTGTCGACCGAAGCGGTGGCTTCGTCCAGCACCAGGATCGGCGGGTCCTTCAGAAACACGCGGGCGATGGCCAGCCGGTGTCTCTCGCCGCCGGAGAGTTTCACCCCGCGCTCCCCGATCAACGTTTCGTAACCATTGGGCAACTGCTCGATGAACTCGTGGGCATGCGCCGCGCGAGCCGCCCGTTCCACCTCAGCGCGGTTGGCGTCCAGCTTGCCGTACAGAATGTTTTCCTCCACCGTGCCGTTGAACAGAAACGGCTCCTGCGACACCAGTCCCACCTGCTCCCGCAGATACGCCAGGCTCAGTTTCCGCAGGGGGTGCCCGTCGATGCGAATCTGTCCGTCATCGGTGTCATAAAACCGCATGAGCAGTTTGACGAGGGTGGATTTGCCGCTTCCGGTGTGGCCCACCAGCGCCACTTTCTCTCCCGGCCTGAGGGTGAACGACACCTGATGCAGAACCTGCTTGGCGGGCACGTAGGCAAAATTCACCGCGTCAAAAACGACTTCCCCATGGACCGGGGTCGCGGGATGCACGGGGTCGGGGTCTTCGACCACGTCCGGTTGCGCGTCGATGATCTCGAACAACCGATCGCTGGAAGCCAGCGCGTGCTGGAGCATATGGTTCAGGGTGTGCAGTTGGTTGATCGGCGTGTAGAACAGGCTCAGGTACCAGATAAATGCAATCAGTGTTCCCACGGTGATCTCCTGCGCCTGCACCAGGCCGATGCCGTACAGGATGATCGCAACTGTTCCCAGCGAACCCATGAACATCATCGCCGGCGAGTACACCGCCCACAAGCGCATCACTTCCAAGGTGCTCTTGCAGTAATCGCCGCTCCGTTGCTCGAACCGCTTCACCTCGTGGCGCTGGCGGTTGAAGGCGAGGGTTTCCTTGATCCCGGAGATGGTGTCTTGCAGGATGCCGTTCATTTTGGCGTCGCGTTCCCGCGCCTGGTGGTACAGGCTGTGCGCCCGCACGGTATACTTCCACGCGCCGATCACCAGAAAGGGAATGGGAATAAGGGATGCCACCGCCAGCTTCCAGTGCAGGTAGAACAGGATGATCATGATGCCGATCAGGGTCAGTGTGGCAGTGACGACCTGCTCCACGCCGTCGATGAAAATCCGTTCGACATGGGTGACGTCGTCGTTGACGCGGGACATGATCTCGCCGGTCGACCGGTTCTCGAAGTAATTGAGCGACAGTTTTTGGAGGGCCCGGTAAACGTGCGACCGGATGTCGAACACCACCTTCTGCTCGAGCCGGTTGTTGATCAGGATGCGCTTGTAATTGGAATAATTTCGGCCGAAATATACCAGTACCAGCGCCAGGACGAAGGCGTACAGCCCGCCGTCGTCCACGTGGTCCACCAGGCGGTCGACGATCACCTTGATCAGCCAGGGCGGCACCAGGTCCAGCAGGGTGGTGAGGACGGCGAACCCGAGGGTCAACGTGACGAATGTTTTATACGGTTTCAGATAACCTAAAACGCGGAGCAGGGATTTCATAGGGTGTTCTTATTAAAATAAACCGCTCGGCCCGAATTTCCGCCTGACACGGTGGTCATTCAATGATATTTTGGGTCCATTCACTATTAGAACAGACTCGGCCGGGTCTGAAAATGCAATTCTTCAATATATAACAAAGGGCATCCTATGGAATACAGAAAACTGGGCTCCAGCGATTTGAAGGTGTCGGTGATCGGGTTCGGGGCCTGGGGGATCGGCGGGGCGCCGTTCTGGAGCACTGAAGGCGACACGATGTCCGTCAAATCCATCAAAAAGGCCTTCGATCTGGGGATCAATTTTTTCGACACCGCCCCGGTGTACGGTTTCGGCCGGTCGGAGCGGCTGATCGGCCGGGCCCTGAAGCCGGTACGGGATCAGGTGATCCTCGCCACCAAGTGCGGCCTGCGCTGGCAGAAAGAGACGCTGAGTTCCATCTCGAAAGTCGCGACCCGCGAGTCGATTATGGAGGAGATCGACCAGAGCCTGAAGCGGCTGGACACCGACGTCATCGACCTCTACCAGGTGCACTGGCCGGACGGCAAGACCGCTCATGAAGAAACCATGGAAGCCCTGCTGAACATCCGGGAGCAGGGGAAGATACGGTATATCGGCGTCAGCAATTATTCCGTCCAGGAGATGCAGGACTGTCTCAAAACCGGGCCGCTGGTGTCTCTGCAACCGGAGTACAGCCTCCTGCAACGCGCCATCGAAAAGGAAACGGTGCCGTTCTGCCTGATCCACGATATCGGCGTCATCGCCTACAGCCCGCTGGCGTCCGGAGTGCTGACCGGCAAATACGACCGCGATACGAAGTTTAAGGACTGGCGGAGCAAGGGCATCATCGGCCAGTTCACCGGTGAGGCGTACCAGCGCAATATTGAAAAGGTGGAGCGGTTAAAAAAAATCGCCGAAGCCGCGGGGAAAACCTGCGGGCAGATGGCAGTCAACTGGGTGGTTCGTCAACCGGGGGTGGCGTCGGCGCTGGTGGGGGTGAAAAACGACCGCCAAGTGGAGGAAAATCTGAAATCGGCGGGCTGGCAACCGGATGCTCCAGTGCAGGATGAAATCGACCGCATTTTTGCCGTGGAGGGATAACCGGAACCGGCGAAACCGATCAGCGGCTTTGGCCGGCTCCCAGCTCGGAATATTGCCTGTAGGTGTGTAAGAAATCGCCCGAATCTTCTTTGACCTTTTCAATCAGTTGCTGGACTCCGGGAGGCTCTTTATCGAGGCGGGAAATTGTGACGACCATATCCTCCATGGTTTTTTCAATATGGTTCCGGGCGCCCAAGGTCCTTTCCTGCATCAGGAAATTGACCTGGGTTTGGAGATTCCGGGTATCCGGTAGAGATTCTTTTTGAGCCAACTGCAGCACATAGTTGTAATAAAAGAACCCGCCCACCAGCAAGATCACCGCCGTGACCAGCATGAGTTTGAGGCCCAGGACATCCCTGCGGGTTTTGCGGACCAGGCTTTCCAAGTCGTCAGAGGGCATGGTTACGTCGTTTTTGGATTTGGAAGTTAAACCGAACGCCATATAAATTGATTCCTATTTTATTAATTTCTATCAGTGTAACACCCGCTCAGCGGGGTCACAACGGTTTCGGCATAAAGGTGTTGATGTACCAGTCGACGATGGGGCCGCCGAAAAATATTGAAATCAGGGTGGCCAGCGCGAGAAAAGGGCCGAACGGAATCCGGCTTAAAAAATTCAGTTTCTTGAAGGCTATGCCCAGGCCGCCGAAAATGCCTCCGGCCAGCGCGCCGATGAAAATGATGAACAGCACCTGCACCCAGCCCATCAGCGCACCCGCTGCGGCGATATATTTGATGTCACCTCCGCCCATGCCCATCGCCCCCTTGAGACGAAAATAGCCTTCCGCCAGGAGCCAGAACATGCCCCCACCCAACGCCAGCCCAATCACCGAATCTAACCATCCATTCAGATAACTGCCCGCCGCCAGGCCGAAGGCGATGCCGGGAAGGGTGATCACGTCCGGAATGATCTGGTGTTCGATGTCGATGACGGTGATGATGACCAACGCCGGCACGACGATGGCGAAGATCAGGCATACCCACGAAAAGCCGAAGCGGTAAAACACCGCCGCCATGAGCAGTCCGGTGACGAGTTCGATCGCCGGATAGATCAGCGAGATGTTCTGGCCGCATTGACGGCACCGGCCTTTCAGCAACAGGTAGCTGATGAGCGGGATATTGTCCGCCGCCCGGATGGGAGTCCGGCATTGGGGGCAATGCGAGGGAGGAGACACCACCGACTGCTTTTTCGGCAGGCGCGCGATACAGACGTTGGCGAAACTGCCGACCGCCAGCCCGAAGACCAAACCGACAAGAGAAAATATCCAGGGAGGGAGGTTCGAGATGTTTTCGATCATACTTATAGTGTAAACAGGAAACGCGCGCTTTCAAAACCCGGAATTGAAATTTTCATGGAGAGGGAGATGGTTTAATCCAGAACCTGGTAGATGATGTGGCTGCTGAAGCCTTTGCGTTGCAGGAGCCCGGTAAGGCGGCGCTTTTTTTTATCGGGGTCGAGGTCCTGCATCGAGCGGAGTTTTTTTTCGACGCAGGCGCGGGCGAGGTCGATTTCCCGGACGGTGTCGAACAACGCGTCCAGGGTTTCGTCGATCAGGTCCTGGGTCAGTCCCTTGCCGACCAACTCCTGACGCAGGCGGTATTTACCGAACTGCTTGTTCTCGGCGCGGGTGCGGGCCCAGTGCTCGGCGAACCGGCGGTCGTCCAGATAGTTCGCTTCCTTCAAATACCGGAGCGTTTCCTGAACGACCGCTTCATCCAATCCTTTTTTCCTGAGGTGGTCCGCCGTTTCCCGTTCACTGCGATCCCGGTAGGACAGATAACGGTACGCGAGCGACCGCGCCTGTTGGACTTCCTCCTCCGGGGGCATGGCGGGCCGGTCAGGAGGCCGCGGCCTTGGCGGATTTTTTGCCTTTGGGTTCAGCGGGTTCACCCTCATTCCCCATATCCACATGGGGCGCGGGGAGATCTAGTTTGTCGCGCAGGCGGGTTTCGATATCCTGCCGGATATCCGGATTGTCGTTCAGGAAATTGCGGGAATTCTCCCGGCCCTGGCCGATGCGGGTATCCCCATAAGAGAACCAGGTTCCGCTCTTGTTGACGATTTCGTTGTTGACCGCCAGATCCAAGAGGTCGCCGGTTTTGGAAATCCCCTCGCCGAACACGATGTCGAATTCGCAATCGCGGAACGGCGGCGCCAGCTTGTTCTTGACCACCTTGACGCGGGTGCGGTTGCCGATCACCTTGTCGCCGTCCTTGAGCGCGGCGATGCGCCGGATGTCCATGCGCACTGTCGAATAAAACTTGAGGGCGTTGCCGCCGGTGGTGGTCTCCGGCGAGCCGAACATGACGCCGATCTTCATGCGGATCTGGTTGATGAAAATGAGCGCAGTATTGGATTTGCTGATGACGCCGGTCAGCTTGCGCATGGCCTGGGACATCAGCCGTGCCTGCAGGCCCATGTGCGAGTCGCCCATGTCGCCGTCGAGTTCCGCCTTGGGCACCAGGGCGGCCACCGAATCGATGACGATGACGTCGACCGCGCCGCTGCGCACCAGCACTTCGGTAATCTCCAGCGTCTGTTCGCCGGTGTCGGGCTGGGAGAGCAAAAGGTCGTCGAGTTGCACGCCCAGGTTTTGGGCGTATTTCGGGTCCAGCGCGTGTTCGGCATCGATGAACGCCGCCACGCCGCCGGCTTTTTGCGCTTCGGCGATGATGTGGAGGGCGAGGCTGGTTTTCCCGGAAGCTTCCGGTCCGTATATTTCAGTGAAGCGGCCGCGTGGAATGCCGCCGATTCCGAGCGCGTGGTCGAGCGAAATGGAACCGGTGGAGATGACGGAAAACCCCTTCTGGACCTCCGCCTGGCCGAGTCTCATGATGGAGCCTTTGCCGAATTGTTTTTCGATTTGTGAAAAGGCCAGCTCCAGTGCTTTGTCTCGTTCGTTTTTTCCTGCCATAACTCAAGTCTCCTTGCTGAATGTGGATCCGGTTTCCATCCTTCGGGTCAGGGATTCAGTTTAAAATTCGCCAATACGGTGTAGATGGAGCCTTTGGGCGTCAATTGACTTTCGTATAATTGGACCGATCCCACCGGAAAGGGGTTGGGATCGATGCCTTCGGAGAGCAGGGCATCCAGTTCGTCTTTCAATTCCTTTATTCCCCGCGGGGACTTGATCCCCTTAGGGGATTTTATCCCCTTGGGGGATTTTATCCGTGCCAGCGTCAGGTGCGGCGAAAACGGCTTGGGGTCGGCAGGAAACCCCGCGCTCTCCAGCGCCTGTTCGATGCCGA
This sequence comes from Nitrospina sp., assembly GCA_004357365.1. GTDB lineage: Bacteria > Nitrospinota > Nitrospinia > Nitrospinales > Nitrospinaceae > SZUA-226. The sequence goes on along the minus strand of SMVT01000137.1, from coordinate 19,143 downwards.
ACTGAAGGGTTTTCAGCGTTCCCTGCTCATCCTTCAGTCCCACCCACAACACGCGGGGACGTTTGAGATCGGGAAACACGCCGACCCGGTCCAACGATACTTCAAACGGTGCCAACAGGGCCAGCGCTACGGTTATTTTATCACTAATACCCGGGACCTGGTTGGGTTCGATGTCTCCCAGAAACTTCAGGGTCAGGTGAATGTTGCCGGGCCGAACCCAGGATGCGTGCAGTCCCAGGGATTTGAATCGATTTTGGATGACTGCGATCGCCTTGACCACCGAAGGCGGGATGTTCAGTGCGATGAACGTTCTCAAAGCGGCCTCAGTTTACAAATCGGCTCTGGAGTTGTCAATTTCATTTATGGGCACCGCCCGGCGCATGAAAAATCCGTTCAACACTGAAAACAAAGGGCGGGCAATAAAGTTTAAAAAAGAAAATGGGTTGCCTTATACTGGAGATATCCAGAAAAGGTCCACTTTTCAGATACATATGACGATTCAAGCCGGCGGGCCGGATTTCTGAGCCCCCTATCAGGAAAATTTCTCCGATAGAGATCATTAAAGTGAATGAATTCAAAGGGAATCCCAACTCGCTCGAAGAGAAATTGAAAAGCCTGCTTTTTAAATTTTGTTTCCAGTATCCTGGGCCAAACCTTAAAACTAAAATCGGGAATTACTTTGTCCTGGGCATCGCGTACTTCGCCGGAGCCTTTCATTGGGCCTGGTTTCTGAATTACGGCCGGGTGGAATACAAGTACATCGACTGGCAGAAGTTTTTCGATTACTACGGGGTGATCCAGAAAGCGCTGGCGGAAAATACGATTCCTTACTTCATGCCGTATTTTTACAAAGGGACCAACCAGTTTCTGGCCATCCCCGAAACCGATTTGTCGCCGACCATCTTCCTGCTGAAATTTCTGAGCGTCGAGGAGTTTTTTCTGGCGCAATGCCTGATCCTCTACTCGCTGGGCTTCGTCGGTTGTCTTTGGCTGAAGAAGAAATACCGGTGGTCCCTGTTTGCGTTCCTGTCTTTCTTCCTGGTTTTTAATTTTAACGGCCATATCGTTGCGCACCTGGCCTTCAGCCACTGGCCGTGGATCAGTTATTTCCTGTTGCCCTTTTTCATCCTGTGGGTGTTGACACTGGTGGAGGGAGACCGGTCTCCGGCGCATGGCGCCCGGCTGTCCGGGGTGTTGTTCGGGATTCTTCTACTGGGTGGCCTGCATCCTTTTTTCTGGTGTCTGCTGTTTCTGGCTCTCCTGTGTCTCTACCAGAGAGACTTTTTCAAGCCGGTGTTGATCGGAGTCGGCCTGAGCCTGGTTTTTTCGACCTACCGGATCGTCCCGGCGATGGTCACCTTCTTCGGTTACAAAAATAATTTTGTCTTCGGGTTTCCCTCCATTCCCGCTTTTCTGGAATCGATGATCGTGATCAAGGATTTTAAAACGGTGCTGGGACCGGTGCTGGATAAAATCGGCTACTTCGGCTGGTGGGAGATGGACCACTACATCGGCCTTTTGGGATTCGGGGTGATCCTGTATTTCGGAATTTACCGCCGCAGGTTCCGGAGCGATACCTGGGAAAGCCACGATTACCGCGTCCTCGATGGCCCGATGGTAATCCTCACCATCCTCTCCTTCAGTTATATGTACGGCCTGTTCACCCACCTTCCGGTTCCGTTGATCACCGTCGAACGGATTTCCTCACGATTTTTTATCGTGCCCCTGCTGTTTCTGCTCACCCTGTCCGTCATCGGGATGCAGCAGAGTCTCAACCGGGTGAAGTGGGATTGGAACAGGACCGGCCTGGCCCTGTCGGCCCTGCTGTTCGAAGGGCTCATGTTGCTGTCGCATTCCTTTGCCTGGCAGGTCAAGGATTTGCAGATCAGGATGAAGGCGGAGGCGGTAAGGGCGGTGGACCCGGTCTCGGAATGGGCCAAATCCATGGAAGAATTTTACGTGCCGGTGGTCCAGATATCATTTCTGATTTCCCTAACGGCGATCGTGGTGTTTCTGGGTACGGTTTGGGTCTTCAAACTCAAACGGCGGCCAGCCCGGGGGACGCCGGAATAAAATACTCAGGCCCGGTCTTCCAGGGCCTTGAGGATGTCCTTGTCGGCCAGATGGATGGTGGAGGTGGGGAAGGCGCACTCGGCTCCTTCCTCTTCGATTATTTCAATAATTTTCAGCATCACGTCCTGTTTGATTTCATGATATTCCGTCCATTTGATGGTCTTGGTGAACGTGTAAACGAAAAAGTCCAGCGACGAAGGAGCGAACGTGTTGAAATTGACGATCATCATTTGTCCGGTATCGATTTCCGGATGGTTGTTCAGCATGTCCTTCACCTTGCTGACGATGGTCCTCATTTTCCCCGCGTCGTCGTAACGGATACCGATGGTTTCGTAGATGCGCCGGTTGAGCATGCGTGACGGATTTTCCACCGCGATGGTGGTGAACACGGAATTGGGAACGTAGAGGGGGCGCTTGTCGAACGTCCGGATGCACGTCAGGCGCCAGCCGATTTTTTCGACCGTTCCCTCGATATCGCGGTCCGGCGAGCGGATCCAGTCGCCTACGGTAAAGGGCCGGTCCAGATAAATCGTCAGCCCGCCGAAAAAATTGGCCAAGAGGTCTTTCGCGGCAAACCCCACCGCGATGCCGCCGATGCCGCCGAAGGCCATCACACCGGAAATACTGAATCCCAGCGTTTGCAGAACCACCAGAAGCGCCGTGATGACCACGGCCATTTTCAGTAGTTTGGCGATGGCGTCCACCGTCGTCGGGTCGACTTCTTTTTCGCCCTGGATAAAATTCCGTTCGCCGTGCTTGATCAGGCGCACCAGAAACCAGGCGATGGCGCCGATGATTACCGTATCCCTGATAGGTTCCACCCCATCGAAGATCACCGCGCCGGTGGCTTCCTGAATGATTTTTGTGGCCAGGTAGAGTCCCGCCGCCCAGATGATCAGGGAAATCGGTTTTTTGATGGATTCGATGATCGCATCGTCCCAGCGGTTCTTGGTTTTTTCCGCCTTCAGTTGCAACCGCTTTAGAATTTTTCTCTGGCTAAAATCCAGAATCAGCAAACCGAAAATAACCAGAAACGCCCCCAGGACGTAGGTGTTTTGCTGAGTCATTAATTGTGAAAAGTCGGTCCAGTTCATCATCGTTTGAAGACTCGTGGAAAGGGGAATGGACATCTTCCATGCGGTCATGAATCCGGTTTATTGTAACAGGAATGGTCTTTGGGGAATAAAAATATTGGAAGACACCGGCCCGTGGCAATGGGGAATCCACCGGACCTGTATTTAAAACCGCTTGTGGCCCAGAAAGCGGTCACCCTGATCCCGGCGGTGGCTTGCCGCCAGCCCGATCCGTTTTTTGACAGAGCGCCGCCAGCCCTCCCAGGTGACCGCCAGGGGATGCTGGTAGTTTCGGAAAAAATACTTCACCATTTGCCGTTTCAAAATGTCCTTGAAGACCTGAGGCGTGATTTCCCCCGAGACCAGACGCTTCCTTAAAATCCGAATGGCGATGGGGTCCAAATAGTTCCTTAATTCTCCATGTTCAGGGTTCATGCAAGCCCGTCCCTAAGTTCAAATTATTGTCGAAAAGCCTTTTGAAAAATAAAAGCAATCTTTGTGCCAATGCGTTAAATTAATAAATAGCTGGGATTCTCCTCCGGCCGGTGTCAAATTTCAGGAAGGGTTGCGGGCCGATGTCGGATAAATTGGCGTGTTATGAATGGGGTTGGGTGCTGGTGGCCGGGTTGGCCGTCGCCGCCTGTTCGCAGGAGACGAAGGAGCCGGTGGAGATCGGGGCGGCCCAGGTCGAACTCAGAAGCGACCTCGTTCTGCAGGACGCGCACCGTCCGCAAACCTCATCGGCGGATCCGGAAGATCAGGAGGGGTTCGACCGAACCTCACCGCCGATCTCTGCCGGGCGGCCCATCCCCCTGCCGAAGCCGGGAACCGGTCCGCAGAACCGCGAATACCACGCCGTCCAACGGTATGAATTTCTCCCCGCCCTTTTGGACAAGCCCGGAACGCAACCCTTTTCAGGCAAGGACCCGGCCGCCTCGGGTGCGGTATCGAGCCCCTCGGTGAAGTACCGGGTATGGGCGGGCAAAGGGTTCGGTGTGGGAGCGGAGCCCATGGCGCAAACCCTTCACATCGATGACGCCCATTATTATTTCCCCAGCGTGACCGGAAAACCGTATGCCCAACCGTCGGAGCATCTGGCGCCCACCGGCAAACCGTTCAAAAGCCAGAAGCCGCTGATCTTTCACGGCGGCGCTACCGGATTCGCATACGAACCGCCGAGTGTTGCTGCCCAGGGTTCGCCGGTTTTTGAAACAACGCGGGTGCTGTCGCCGATTCCCGAAACGCAGGTTTACTTTTCCTCCCGGCCGCAAACCGAAGTGAAGCTGGCTCCCGGAAAAATCCGTCTTGATTTGATGAACGGCAACGAAAACCTCAATCGCCATCGGTTTGGCAAACTTCCTCAACCGGCGAAGCGCCGGAGCAAACTTAGCCAGAGCGTGATGGAGCCTTGAACTCTTATTCTCGCATCCAAAAGAAAATCAACCAGAAAACAATGATCAGCACCCAGACGAGAATGCGCCGTGCAAGGGAAGCGTGCCATTTATTGGATTTTAAGGGGGAAGGCATGGCAACGTTAGGGATTTTTTGCGCAGCGGAAGCCGAAGCTGTTGTTCCTCACCTCTGGATTGAAAAAACTGCGGTTGAAGGTCGGCGCGCTCAACCCGCATCCGTACGACAGGCAGTCGAACCAGGACCCGCCTTTCAGCACCCGTTTGTCCCGGCCGTATTCCGGTTTCGGGATGGTGTTGCCGGGATGCGGCAGATAATAGGCGTCCACCCATTCCCACACGTTTCCCGACATGTCATATAAACCGTAAACGCTCCGGCCCTCGGGATACGCTCCCACCGGCTCGGTGCCCGGGGAATGTTTGTACGGGTTGTTGGATTTGTCGAGCGTCCACAAATGGCCCCAGGGATAGATGTTGCCAGCTTCCCCGCGTGCGGCTTTTTCCCATTCCTTCTCGTCGGGCAGGCGCTTGCCGGTCCATTGGCAATAGTCCCGGGCGTCGAGCCAGCTGACATAGGTCACCGGGTGGTCCTCCTGGTCCTTGGGGATACGGTCCTGCGCCCAGTGATACGGCAGTTTGCGTTGCGTGGCGTCGACGAAGTTTTTGTAATCGGCATTGGTCACTTCATACAGGTCGATGTAAAATGCTTCGGTTTGGCTGATGTGCTCGGGCGACTCGTCGTCCCAGCGCTCGTTGGAACCCATGATGAATTCCCCGGCGTTCACATGCACCATGCCGGGAATGTTCCGGATAGTCGCCGGTGTCCGGGTTGGGGCGGAGGCGACGGGGCCGCCGGCCAGCGCCGGTGGCCGCAGGGACTGCACCCGCCGGTTCGGCCGTTGGCTTTCGGTGAACAGAAAAGGGCCTGGTTTCCGGAAGGGACTCAGAGTCGCCAGCGGCAGGGGGCCCTGATGGCAGGAGCGGCATTCGGCCTTTTTCGTTTTTTCGGCGCGGGCCTGCTGCAACTTTTCCGGCAGGTGGCAGGCGGTGTTGCAGGTCAGTTTCCCGTGCGGCGCATCCTGCAGAAACTCGAACGCCGCAGCGGATGAGGCAGAGCCTGCTGTCCAGAGGACACAACCCAGAGCCAGACAAAAATATTTTCGCATTCTTTTGAAATTTCCTGTGATTTGGTTAACAATAGCACGGCCACCGGGGGTGACGGCTCGAGGAATTCCCGCTGTCTATTCGAAAAAAGTGTATAAAATACATCCGGTGGAGTCAAAAGGTAAATCTCAATCAGGAAAAAGAATGTCTCATGTTGAATGGCACTTGAATTACGACGGATTGCGGCCAGTGGAAGAGAATATGGCGGAGGACTCCGCGCTGTTGGCGGATTGCGAACAGGGCCTTATTCCGCCGACGTTGCGTTTGTACGGCTGGTCCGAACCGGCGATCTCCCTCGGGTATTCGCAGAACGCCGAAGCGGAGCTGGACGGTGAACGTTGCCGGGAGTTGGCCATCCCCGTTGTCCGGCGGCCCACCGGCGGGCGCGCCCTGTTGCATTATAATGAATTAACCTATGCGGTGGTGGCGCCTGTAACGCTAGCCCCGTTCAACCGGGGACTGAAAGCCACCTTCGGGGCGATCAGCGAGGCTCTGCTGTCCGGGCTGAAATGTCTGGGGGTCCAGGGGGACCTCAATACCCGCAAAGGACGGTCGGCCTCCCGGTTTACCCGCTCCCCGGCCTGTTTCGCCTCGCTCAATCATTGCGAAATCACCGTCGACGGCAAAAAACTGGTGGGCAGCGCCCAGAAGCGAACCGCGAAAGCGTTTTTACAGCACGGGTCGGTGATCATCGAATCCGACCACGAGTTGTTCACTTCTCTGCTCCAGTTCGACGATGAACGCCAGAGGAGTGAGACCCGACAATATTTAATGGATGCGACCACCGGTTTGAACCGGGTGTGTGGCCGCGAACTCTCGCTCGAAGAAATCGGCTTCGCTTTGTTGGAAGGGTTTCAAAAAACGTTTGGTGGCGTCTGGGATCAATATAATATGGGGTATATGGATTTTCATCCGAGGACGAAAACCAAGACAATTCATTTTAACAAACACCATCACCCATACCAGGCCGTTCGATGAATTCCTTTTCTAAAACAAAGATAATGATTGGCCTTGCGTCGCTATGGTGTTGCATGACCGTTCTGGGCGTGGCCTGCGGCAAAGGCCCGATGTTCGGCGAAGACCCGAAACGGCAGAAATACCAGGACCGCACCCTGGCCTACCTGCCGGATTTGAAGCCGGGAATTCTGAAGGCGCGGCTGGCGTACGTCAATCGGGACCTCTTTCCGGATCTGGTTCTTCTGCGCACCGGTGCCGACGGCCGGCCGGTGATCCGGGTGTGGACCAACCAGGCGGGCAAACGATTCGTGCCGGTCCAGCGGGTGGGATGGCAGGGGCAGACCTCCGATCGCATCGTGTTCATGGCGTTGCGGGATTTGGATCACGACCGGGCCGAGGACCTGATCCTGGTGGGCCGGTTCTCCGACGGCTCGGCGGCCAAGATTCTGTTCAACAACGGCAAGGGCTATTTTTATACGAAGAAGGAAATACCGTTTCCCCACGTAAAGCGGGGAATGGACCGGGTGACGATGCAGGATATCGACGGCGATGGCCATGTCGATTTGTTTTTTACCGGGAGAAAAGTTTTGGACGATCGGGGACAACCGCACCGCTATCCGGTTCAGTTCATGATCAACAACGGCCGCGGCATGTTCCGCGACTCCACGCAATTGCTGATGCCGCCCTTGAAGCCGGGCATTGTCGACGTCTCTTTCGCCGATTACGACGGCGATAAAACGCTGGACCTCTTTCTGGTCAACGGCGACGGTCAAAACGTCCTGCTGACCAACAACGGCCTCGGGGCCTTTACCGACCGCACGGCGGACCTGTTGCCGCCCATCAGCGACCGGAGCGCCTATGCGGATTGGGCCGACTTCGATCAGGACGGCGACAACGATCTGCTGGTGGCCAATCGGGAGCCGTTACCCACCGGGGAGTACAGTTATTTCCTGGTCAACGGAGGGCGCGGCTACTTCCGCAAGGGACCGCTCAAGGCGTCGCCCAAGGCGCCGTTCCAGGCAGTATATCTGCTGGACGCCAACGGCAATAAATTCCCGGACATCATTTTTTTGAGCACGAAAGGCATTCATTTTTTAAGAGGGCTGGGCAAGTGGCGGTTCTGGAAAGAGTCCCGCCGCAGGCTCCCCTTCAACGACCGGTTCCACGAACTGATCTTCGCCGACGTCAACAACGATTCCTTCCTGGATATTTTCGGTTACGCCCAACGGGAAGGCCGCGGCGTCCTGTGGATCAATACCTTTGAATAGACTTCATCATGGCTTCGTTTAAACATCTTACCTTTCTGAAAGTGCTGGCGGTGATCGCCTGGGCCGACGGCGAAATGACCGAATCGGAAAAAAATATTCTGAAAAATTTTTACCGCAAATTCGGCTTGCAAAAAGAGGATGTCCGGCAATTGAATCCCTACCTTCTGGCGCCGACTCTCAAAAAGGAACAGGAGCGCCTGTTCAAACAGTTGGCCGCCGAATTGAATTCTGAGCGGGAGAAAGAGAAGATCGTCGCCGAGCTGGAGGCCATCGCCAACGCCCACCGCTCCCTGAAAACCGAGGAAAACGAACTGGTGGAGGAATTCATTCGCCTGCTCAAAAAAACCTCCTTCACCCAACGGTCGTTCGGGCGGGTGCGCAATTTTTTTCAGGCGACGATTTTCAGGCAGGCGCATGAAAAAAATCCCGCGGTCCACCGGTACTTCAGGAACACAATTCTGAAAAAGCTGGAATTGAAAATGAAAGGTTCGGGGCTCAAGATCGATCTCGAAAGCGACCAAGTGTATTTCATCTGCCTGTTCGGGGCCCTGCTGGCGTCGGTGGCCCAGGTGGATGAGCATTTTCATGAAGAGGAAAGAAAAGCGCTCAAAAAAATCCTGAACGAGCGATTCGGGTTTTCCGCAAAGGAACAACAGTTGTTGATCGAGGTCACCGAGGAGCAGGCGCGGCACGGATTCGATTTCTATGAGGTCGTCACCGAATTCAACAGCCGCGTGCCCTACAAGGACCGGGTAGCCGCAGTGGACTGTTTCTGGGCCATCGCGGCGGCTGACGGCGCCATTTCGTACGAGGAGAATGAGGAAGTCCGGCGCATCACCAAGGCCATGCATATCCCTCACCAGATTTTCAAGGAATCCAAAAAGAAATTCCTCAAGCGCTAACCGGTGCCGCAAGCGGGGAATGGGGATTCCCAACAGGGGCGACGCATGAAACCCAGGAAGGAAAAAAATTTTATCGGCATCCTGTTCGAGTGTTGCAACGTGTACCGCCGCATCTATATCAATCAAGACGGCAACGCCTACGAAGGCCGGTGCCCCACCTGTTACGGCAAGGTCACCGTGACCATCGGGCCGGAGGGCACCGACCAGCGGTTCTTCAAGGCCCGCTGATTATTTCCGACACCCCGCCATTATGAAAATCGTATTGCAGAGAGTGCTTCGTTCTTCCGTCACGGTCGACGATGAAGTGGTCGGCGCCATCGGTAAGGGATTGACGATCCTGTTCGGCGCCGAAAAAGGGGATACCGACGTAGCGGTGGACGCGCTGGCCGAGAAGGTGGTTCACCTGAGAATCTTCGCCGATGACCAGGGCAAAATGAACTTGTCCTGCCTCGATGTGCAAGGCGACATCCTGGTCGTTTCCCAGTTCACCCTGGCGGGCGACTGTTCCCGCGGGCGGCGGCCCGGCTTCGACCACGCCGCCGCACCGGAGGACGCCCAACGGCTCTATCAGAAATTTGTAGGAAAACTTGCCGAATCGAAATTGAACATTCAGGAGGGGCGGTTCGGCGCGCACATGCAGGTGGACATCGTCAACGACGGACCGGTCACGTTCATTCTGGAACGCGGACCGTAACGGCTCAACCCGCGACGGGAAGAGCGGCTTGGGTCAGGCGGCGCACGTCGGCCTTTTTGAGATGGTACTTTCCGGCCAGGATGGCGATGTTTTTCCGGCAATGTTCCGCCATCTCGGCATGGCGGCTTTTGCGGTACAACGCTTCGGCCACGGCCATGTAAGCCACGGCTTTTTCCCCCTCCTTCAAATGATTGCTCAACCGCCCCAGATGGTAATAATTGTCCGGCATCTCCGGGTCCAGTTTGGCCGCCGTTTCATACGCGCTGATGGCCCGGCCGTAGTGCCGGGTGATGTCCCACAACTCGCCGAGCGCCTGTTGCGCCTGGATGTTGGAAGGCGACAGCCACACCGATTGCTCGTAATAACGGATGGCCTCGGGGTACCGCTCCAACTTCTGGTAAGTCCAGCCGAGTCCCGCCAGGATTTCCGGATCCTGGGGATGCGCCTTCTGCGCCCTGCGGAAATGGCGCAGGGCTTCGTCAATGTGTCCCTGCCGGGTCAGAGCCACCGCCAGGTTGAAATGCGCCGACCCGTGTCCGGGATCGAGCGTCAACGCGGTCTCGTATTCGGCCAGCGCCTGCTCGGGTTTTCCCACTTTTTCCAACAAGACTCCCAGGTTGCTGTGGGTTTCCGCCGAGTCCGGATTTTTTTCCAGCGATTGCTCCAGTTGTTTCATCGCCAGCCGGTACAACCCCAGGTGCTGGTAGGCCACCGCCAGGTTATTGCAGATTTTGACGGTGCCGCGGCCGGTGTCGACGAACGGTTTTAAAAGTTCGACCGCATCGCGGTACCGCTTCTGGTGGATGTACACCGCGCTCAGGGTGGAGAGGAGGAAGCGGTCGCGGGGCATCATCTCCAGCGCCTGCAGGAGCCAAGGCTCGGCTCCGGTGTAATCCTTGAGATGGTAGAGCGCCCAGCCGAGTTCTCGGTGGGCCAGGGCGTGAGTCTTGTTCAGGCGCACCGCGTCTTTCAAATGATTCGCCCCCTGCTCATACCGGCCGAGTGTCAGAAAGCCGCGCCCCAGCCGGTAACGAACCTCGGCGTTGTTGGGATCGGTTTGCGCCCGCTCCAGGTTGTGCTCGATTTGCTTCTCGACCACTCGGGTGGTTTCCGGCAAGCAGGCGCTTAACCACAACACCGACATGATGGCGAATAGTTGAAAAAACTTCATCTTAAAATTGTCGCAGGAAAAACGGATCGGTACAACTGAAACAGCATTGCCCGCGGAGGGACTCCGCTAAAACGGGATAGAGGCGAGGGCCAGTTGCATGAGTTTGGAGGGGTACAGGCCGATGGCGAGGATGGCGACGGAGCTGACGGTGACGATGGCGATCATGCCGCGGCTGGTTTGGATCGCTTCCTCGGATTCGCCGTCCTGGAAATACATCATGGCAATGACGCGCAGGTAGAAGTACACGGCGATCATACTGGCGCCCACGGCCAGCACCGCGATCAGCACATAACCCTGTTTGATGGCGGCGACGAACAGATAGAGTTTTCCGAAGAACCCGGCGGTGGGTGGGAACCCCGCCAGCGACAGCATGAACAGGCTCATCGCCGCGGCCAGATACGGTTTGCGTTTGCCGAGGCCCTTGAACCGGTAGATGGAGTTGGACTGTTCGCCTTCGCCTTCCAGCATGAACACGATGGCGAACGCGCCGATGTTCATGAACAGGTACACGCCCAGATAGAACAGGATGCTGGCCACGCCGTCCTGGCTGTTGGCGACAATGCCGATCAACAGGTACCCCGCGTGCGCTATGCCGGAATACGCCAGCATGCGTTTGAGGTCATCCTGAAAGATGGCCGCCGTGTTGCCGACCAGCATGGTGAGCACCGAGACGCCGAACAGGAAAGGCATCCAGATTTCCTGCAAACTGGGCAGGGCGGTGTAAAAGATGCGGGCCATCAGCGAAAACCCCGCGGCCTTGGTCGCCACCGACATGAACCCGGTGATCGGCGTCGGCGCGCCCTGGTAGACGTCCGGCGTCCACGCATGAAACGGCACCAGCGACACCTTGAACGCGAGGCCGCAAAACACCAGCGCCATTCCGATATAAAGCAGTTTGTTCAGGCTGTAGGGATTGGTTTCCAGCAGGTGGCCGATTTGCCGGATTTCCGTGGTGCCGGTGCCGGCGTACATCAGCGCCATGCCGTACACCAGTATGGCGGAACCGAACGCGCCCATCAGCAGATATTTGATAGTGGCCTCCTGTGACGCCAGCGTTTCCCAGTTCAGATGCTTGACGTCGCCCGGTTGTTCGGTGCCCTTGCCGTGCTTGGCGGAGAAGCCGCACAGGATGTAAAGGGAAATGGAAAAGATTTCCAGAGAGATGAACGCGGTGATCAGGTTGCCGGACTTGGCCAGGAACATCATGCCGACCACGGCCATCAAAACGAGGCAGAAATATTCGGCCCTGTTTTCGTTTTTGGGTTTGGGATAACGCACCGCCGCCGCCACGGTGAACAGGGACATCAGCAGGAAGATGATGTTCAGGCTCTGGGAAAACCGGTCGAACAGCAGTGAGCCGCTGAACATGGCCGGATCGTTCCCCTCACTGACAGAAGGCGCGATGCCCCATAGATAAATGGTATAGCCCAAAGCCGTCAGGATACCGACCGTCGTGGATTTCGACAGATAGGAGTTGGTGTTGAACGTCTTGAGCAGTCCCATCATCAGAACGGCGAACGCGGTGAGCACCAGGATCAGTTCCGGCGCGATGGCCTGCCAGTTCATATCTGCAAAATTGATGTCAGCGGTCAATTGAGAAATCCTTGGATGGATGGCCGTTGGAGTATCTGGAAGGGTTTCCGAATCTATGTAGAGGGCTTTGTAAAACATTTCCCGTACTTTTTCAAGGAAATGTTAGAAACTGCTGGGGGTGCCCCGTCAGGAGCCCGCCGGGTAGTCCTATATAAGGAGAGCGGATAGGCGGAGGATTCCCCGCAGGCGCTTAACCCGCATATCCTTACCGGGTCGTCCCGCCGCCCGGTCCTTCATCCTTAAGGATCAGGTTTCAGGCAGAGGGGGAAGCTCCGCCTGGCACCGATTCCGGAAAGACCTGTCCCGCCTCCAGCACCACCCAGCGTTCCGACGTGTCGCCCAGCACCAGATCAAGGTGGTCGTGGAGGCGGACGAGGTTCATGATTTCTCCGGACAGGCGCACCCGGACGGGGTCTTCCTGATGATCGCCCTGAAGGTACAGGGTGTTCCCGTCGATTTGGGTCACCCGGAACATATCATTGATGGTGCTGAGGATGCGGGGCGGTTCTTCCAGAACGCGGCCGGTTTCGTCGTCCAGAAAATGACTGAGTTGCAGGCACCGGTCCTGGGCGTGGGTCAGCGCCTGCACCGTTTTCTGGAAATCGATGTGCGCCAGGCCGTGTGCGATGTCCTTCCGTTCCAGCCATTTGAGAAACGAAAACAGGTCGAACAGGATTTCGTTGGTTTCGGTTTTGGTGGAAACCGAGTTGAACGGCAGAAATCCCACCACAAACCGGCTCAGGTGCACCGGTTTGAGTTGGTTCGGGTCGGCGCTGATCTGGCGGCTTCCCATGTTCTCCTGGAATTCCATCCCCGATTCGACCAGACAATTGTGAAACAGGGCGAGGCTCTTGCCCAACTCAGCGGCGGGCAAGTCCGCCGCGGGCGGTTGACCCCGGCCGTGCGCATAGTTGTACATTAACTGATAAAGACTCATGTCCCTCTCACAATGAAGCCCACTCCTAAATACAATCCCTCAGCGCGTCGAGCAGGTTGTGGAATTCTTCCGTCGTGATGTCTCCCATATTGGCAATGCGGAAAATACTTTCGCTCAGTTTCTTCTGCCCGGCGTAAATGATGAATCCCTTTTTCTTCAACTGGCCGTGCAACGATGGGTAGGAAACCCCCTCCGGCAGTTTCAGGGCGGTCAGGGTGTTGGACCGGTGCGGTTCGGGAATCAGGAACTCCAGTTTCATTTCCTGGAACCCCTTGCGCAATAATTGGGCGGCCTGACTGTAGCGTTGCATCCGCTTCCCCAACGATTCTTCCAGCAGTTCGTCGAGCGCGGCGTCGAATGCATAATACACCTGCACCGCCGGGGTGAACAGGGTTTCTCCGTTTTCCTGCGCCTGATGATTTTTATATAAATTGAAATAATGGGACCGCTCCGGGATCGCCTTCAGCCGCGGCAGTTCCGATTTGCGCACCAGCACGAACGAGACGCCGGGTAGGCCCTGCAGGCATTTGTTGGCGGTGCCCACGCAAAAGTCGACGCCGGCCCGATTGAAATCCAAAGGATCGCCCGCGAGGCTGCTGATGCTGTCCACCAGGAACCGTCTTTTATGTTTGCGGACCACCTGCCCGATGTCCTGCACCGGATTGATCAGTCCGGTGGTCGTTTCGTGGTGCACCAGGGCGACCACCTCGATTTCGGGATGCTGTTTCAGGGCCTGCTCCACGTCGCTCACTTCCGGCGGCTGGCCCCATTCGTAATTAAGGGAGAGCCGGTTGAACCCGTGCGCCTCCGCCATGGCGGCGATACGGTCCCCATACACGCCGTTGCGGATCACCAACATGGTTTTTCCCTCGCTCAGGCAGGAGCACACCGCCATCTCAAAAGCGGCGGTTCCGGAGCCGGTGACCAGCACTGCGTCGAAATCCGATCCTATCCCGAAAACGCGCACCAGTTTGCTGCGGATCGACCGCAAAAGATCCGAAAACTCCGCTTCCCGGTGGCACAGGTCCGGCTTCAGCAGAGCCTGGCGCACCCGCTCCGTCACATTGACCGGGCCCGGATTGAGCAGGACTGTTCGAGTCATAAGATTTCCCGTATAAAACCACAAAAATTTGCTACGACTATACCACCCCGCCCAATCCCGGCAAAAACAATTTGTCACAAGGAGCGGCAAACCGCCGGCGGGAATTTGGTATGATTGGAGGGGCATCGTCCCTTTCATCAATCCTCTGCAGGACGGATCCAGTGCGGCTGAACCTTTTCATTCTGACGGCCTGCCTTCAGGCGGGCATCCTGATGCCAGGCTCGGCGCTCGCTCTGGGTGACGCTTCGAAAATCGCCATCCCTCAAATCCAATATGAGGGAGGCAACTATCAGCCCCGGCCGCACGCGGTGGGAAGCCTGCTGGCGCAAATCGCCAAGCGCACGTCCATCGAGGTCAATCGCAAGCCGCTTTCCCTGAAACCGGGTGATCCCCGGTTGTACCGGTATCCGTTCATTTATATGGGCGGGCGGGAGACCTTCCAACCGTTCAGCGAAAAAGCCCTGAAGGCCCTGCGCAATCATCTGACCTACGGCGGGTTCCTGTTGATCGACGACAATTCATCGAAACCCAACTCGGCGTTCGATGCCTCGGTGAGGCGATTGATCCGCCGTCTGTTTCCTCACATCCCCCTGCAACGGCTGCCCCGCGACCACTCCATTTTCCGTTCCTTTTATCTGATCAACCAGGTGGTGGGCCGGGTGGTGAATAAACCTTACCTCGAAGGGATCACCACCAAAGGGCGCACGGTGCTGGTGTATTCCGCCAACGATCTCGGTGGGGCCTGGTCCAAAAGCAAATTGGGGCACTGGGAATACGACATCATCGGCGGCGGCAACCGGCAAAGGCGGTTGAGCCTGCGGCTCGGCGTCAACATCGTTTTATACGCGCTGACGCTGGATTACAAAAAAGACATGGTGCATCTGCCCATCATTCTCGAACGCCTGCGGAGGGTGAACCCAAGGTGAACTGGCTGGCCGCACAATTCGGCGAGGGGTGGAGCGAGTACAACGCCTGGGAGTTGCACTGGACCTCGGACGTCTGGGGCGGCACTTTCGCTTTCCTGGGAGTGTTGATCGTCCTGTCGCTGTGGTTTTTATGGACCAGCCTGGCCCGCATCCGCTCGCCCTGGAAAAAAACCGGCCTCTATGCTCTGCGGGCGATGACTCTGCTGGCGGTGGTGGCGGCGATATTGCAACCCCAGTTGGAATTCAAGAAAATCCAACCCTTGAAAAACACCCTCGCTGTTCTGCTCGACGACAGCAAAAGCATGACCATCAAAACCTATCCCTCGGAAAAATCCCGTAGCGATGGGGTGCGCCGGGCGCTGGAGAACAACCGGGAGTATTTCGAGCGGTTGAAGCAAACGTATGAAGTGGATTTCTTTTTCGCCTCGGACAAAATCGAACCGGTGTCCATGGCGAACGCGGCGGCGGAGTACCGGGCACAGGCGGTCAATACCAACCTGCATCAGGTGTTTCTGGATGTCGCGCAACACTACGAGGGCCGGTCCCTGCAGGGCATCCTTCTGTTTTCCGATGGCGCCGACCTGACGCAGGAGGCCTCCGGTATTTCCCCCGAGTTTACCGAGACCCTGACGCGGCTGAACGGGCCGGTCCATACTTTTCAGGCGGGGAGTAACGAGGGCTTCAAGGACCTGGCCATCGATAAAGTGGACGCCACGGATTTCGGATTCATTCACCAGCCGTTGAATATTTCGGTTTCGCTGTCCGCACGGTCCATCGGCAAAAAAAATATTCCCCTCGTGC
This sequence comes from Nitrospina sp., assembly GCA_004357365.1. Classification (GTDB taxonomy): domain Bacteria; phylum Nitrospinota; class Nitrospinia; order Nitrospinales; family Nitrospinaceae; genus SZUA-226. The sequence continues at coordinate 3,073 of SMVT01000137.1, read as the reverse complement.
TGAAAGAGGGCGACAAAATCCTGGTCTCCAAAATTGTATCGCTGAAAGACGATCACCTACGGTACACGGCGGACCTTCAGTTCACGCCCACCTCTCTCGGCAAGCGTATCTATACGCTCAGCGTGCCGGTGTTCGCGGGCGAGGCGGTGGAAGTCAACAACCGCTGGAGTTTCGAGGTCAAGGTGATCCGCGACCGGGTGCGGGTGCTTCACCTGAACGGGCGGCCTTCGTGGGATTCGCGGTTTCTGCGGGAGGTGCTCGCCAACAATCCCAAGGTGGACCTGCTGTCGTTCTTCATTTTGCGGGAGTTGGCCGATGACGTGGGCGCCTCCACATCCGAGTTGAGTCTGATTCCGTTTCCTTCCAACCTGCTGATCAGCGATTACCTCAATTCGTTCGATCTGGTGATTTTTCACAACTTCAAGTTTTCCCCGTACATCGACAAGAAAAACCTGGCCAACATCAAGCAGTATGTAGAGCAGGGCGGGGCGTTTCTGATGATCGGCGGTAATCTTTCGTTTCAGAGCGGCGGGTACGATCGCACCCCGGTGGAAGATATTCTTCCCATGCGCATCGGTTCCGGTTCCCGGGAGTTTCTGCTGGGAGAACTTCAGATGGGCGTTCAGCCGAAACTGGCTCACCATCCCGTGCTCCGTCTGGAAAACGACCCGGCGCAAAACGCGAAGGCCTGGAAATCCCTCCCTCCCATTCAGGGGGCTAATATCGGGCTGACTCCGGTGAAGGGATCGCATGTGCTGGCCACCATCCGCAAACATAAAACCGATGTCCCGGTGCTGGTCACCCGCCGGGTGAAAAAGGGGCGCACCATGGCCATCGCCACGGACTCGTCCTGGAACTGGAATTTCCGGCGCGTCGGCGAGGGGGGAAGCGGGCGCTATTACCAGAAATTCTGGGGAAACGTCATCGCCTGGATGACCGGCGAGCCGGAGACCTATCCCATCCAGGTGGAGACCGACAAGGAAAAATACCGGGAGCATGAAAAGGTGATCATTCATTTCAAAGTCAGCCGGCAGGATTACAATCCCGTGCCCGGAGTGGAGGTGGACCTGGTGGTGAAATCCCTGCCCCAGGAGCGGGAACGAGTCCGGCAAACGTTGACCACCGATGAACGGGGGGAGGGGCGGTTCGAGTTTGCGCCGGGCCGGGAAGGATTTTATTCGGCGCAGGTGTCTCTGACTTCCGGCGGTGAGGTGCTTTCGGGGGAAACCCGCTTCATCGTGTTCAGTCCCCAGGTCGAGTTTCAAAAACCGTTGGTGAACGAGGCGCTGCTTAAGGCGGTTTCAAAAGTGACCGGCGGCCGGTACCATTTCCTGGAGGCCGGAATGAAGATCGAAAACCTGCCGTTTCCCAACCCGGAAGTGGAGATCAAATCCAGCTCCCGGATGGTTTCGTTGTGGGACAGCTGGTGGACGTACGGTTTGATCGTCGGATTTCTTACGGTGGAATGGTGGCTCCGCCGCAAATCCGGCCTCTCCTAACCCTAACCGGCCTGCTCGGCCCTCTAGGGAGGGAGGCGGCTTGCTGACAGTTCACGGCAAGCGATGAGTTCCGTGCGCAATGCAGGGTTTAAAATTATCTGTGGAGGTATTCCGTCCGGCGAACCGCCACCGGTAATATTTTACTTTGGAATGCGAAGATAACGGTTTGGTTCGCCCAAATGCCTCAGCGAAATTTGCTCCGGGCCTTGCCCGGCCCTCGTATTTCCTGTAATATCAAATCGGTAAAGCTGTTTCATCGCCTTCCTTGAGATGTGAACCCCTTGTATTGTTGAGACACGATGGAAAAACACAATAACAAAAGCCTCCGAATCCGGTCCTGGATACGCGACCGGGTCCTGTTCCTGGCGATGATGATCTTTGTGGCCGGGGCGGGGTTGTACATGGGCGCGGGCAAATTGATTCCGCACGACAGCATCTGGCTGCACCCGGTCAAGGAATTCTTCCTGCTGATCTCCATGATCGGCGTGGTGTCGCTCGGCTACGAATTGTTTCTGCGGGAGCTCACCTTCAATGAATACAAGGAAGCCCTGCAAGACATCGTCAACCCCCACGCCGTGCGGTTAGGCATTCAGGGGATTTACAAAAACCGCTCGGAGCTGGGCCAGGCGGTCACCTTCCAGAGTTTGTTCAAGGACGTCAAGCGCGAGATTTTCATTGGCGGCACGTCGCTGTTGTCCATCTCCACGGGAAGCCGTGATCTGCTGAAGGAAAAGGCGTTGAGCGGCATTAAGGTCAAACTGCTGGTCATCGACCCCGATTCGGAAATCGTCGAATTGATCACGCGGCAGATCGGCGGCAAGGCGACCCTCAAGAACGAAATCAAGACGTCGCTGTTGCTGCTGCAGAAACTGCAGGATGAAATTGAAGAGATGAGTCCGTCCTCAGGCAATGGAAAACTGACCATTCATACCTACAGCATCATTCCCTCCCATTCCTTCATTTCCTTGGATGAAGGCAGTTCGAGCGGGTTTATGGTCGCCGATATCGGTCCGTACCTGGGCCGCAACCATCCGCGTCCCAGTATGATACTGGTCAAAAAGAAAAACGGTCTGTACGATTATTATGTGGAACTGAACCGGACGCTCTGGGAAGTGAGCAAGCCCCTGTTACCGGAACCGCACAAGCCGTCCGAAGAGAAAACCCGCACCCAAGTCTTTGTGAGCGGAAAAGAGACGGAATATTACGATGGCGCAACGAAGAACTGGAAGCCGGCGGTGATTTGCAATCCCCTCAACCAGTGGCGGGGCATCAAGGGCAGTCAATGGGTGTGGGTCCGCGAACAGATCACCCTTGAGGAAGCCAAAACCGGAAGCAAGAACAAATTCCGCCTGCAGTTCGGGATTCCCAACGGCAAGGCCCAATCCGTCAAGCGGGCGGAACTGTATGTGCGCAGCGATGACACCTGCCACATCACCGTCAACGACGTGTCGCTGAAGCAGGAATACGGCGGCGCGGATTTCCCCGACCCCTTCATCATCGATTTCGATCAGTACCTGAAGGAGGGCACCAATACCGTGACGTTCGAAGTCATCAACTACGCCAAGCCCGACGTC
>SMVT01000136.1 GCA_004357365.1 Nitrospina sp. | reverse complement strand
CTTGAGGCTCTTCCTGCACTTCCTCTACCGGCTCCGTGACAAATTCCGGTTCCGGTACCGGGATAAACTCCTGAACGGGCTCGGGCTCCGGGATCACTTCGGCGATTTCTTCAATCGGCTCGGGCTCGACATCGACGAATCCGCCCTCTTGGATTCCGGAATCATCTTCCAAAATTCCAAAACCCTCTTCCTGAACGAGTTCAGGTAGGGTCTCTTCGGGTTCAGAGTCAGGAATCTGCTCCACCACCGGGGCCAGTGGTGCTTCCACATCCGGGGGGGCCACATTCTTGGAACAACCCCACATCAGGAGAAATCCCAAAAACAAAGCCATCCCAAAAAACAAATTGGAATGCATGGTGTTCTTGATTTTAATCATAACTACCTCTTTTGAATTCAAAATCATCATTAAATAACGTTTCCCAATCATCATTCTTATACCAATCTTCTTTAAGGGGCGGGTCCGGGCCGGCCCAGAACCCTTAAATATAGAATTGCCCAAATATGCACATTTTCAAAAGGCCTTTTTGATTTGAGGTTGCCGAACCTGAAAATCCATGGGTGAGAACCGGGGTGGCTCTTTTTAAATCTATATAATTATAGGACTATAGCTGATTGATTTTCAAGACCCAATCAACGCTTCATTATGTTACCAGTTAATGTAAAAATTACAAGACCCCATAGGTTAACTCCTTAAAAATCAATTTATTTTTTTGGGTACGGAGACCAGGTCGGGCTCGTGCCTCCTTCAGGGAGGAAGGTGAGCTGCCGGCTTTTCTTGCCGCCGACACGCTTGATATGAATGGAAGATGATCTGCCCTGGGTCATTCGATACGCCAAAAACAGGCCGTCGGGCGACCAGGTCGGCTCCTCTTTGCTTCCGGGTCCCGTGGTGACAGCGGTGGTTTCACGGGTCTCGAGATGATACATTTTGATTTGGAATCGGCCTTTGATCAGCGAAGTGTAGGCGATTTTATCGCCATCCGGCGACCATGCGGGATTGTCATTGTACCGGGACTGAAAGGTGATGCGCATCACCCCGGTGCGGTCCCCGCTTTCACCATCCATGATATAGATTTGCGGACGTCCCGTTCCCGACCGGTCGGAGGTGAAGGCGATCCTTTTGCCGTCGGGCGACCAGGTGGGCGAGGTGTCGATGTTGAAATGGCGGGTCAGACGGGTGAGTTTGCGCCACCGGTTTAACACGTAGATTTCCGAATTGCTGTCTTTGCTGAGCACCAGCGAAATTTTAGTGCCGTCGGGCGACCAGGCCGGCGCCGAATTGATCCCCGGCAGTTTCAACAGGGGCCGGCGGCGGGAACCGTTGGTGGCCAGCAGAATCAAATCGGGGTTGTGGTCCTGATAGGACGTATAAACGATGGAACGGCCGTCGGGCGACCAGTCCGGGGCCAGGATGATCGATCGTTCATCCGTCAGTTTTTTTACATTGGCGCCGTCGAAATCCACCACATACATTTCCTTGCCCTGCGGGGTGCGTGACAGAAACGCCAGGCGGGTATCGGCGACGCCCCGTTTGCCGGTCAATTGTTCCATCACTTCATCGGCAAACCGGTGCATCATTTTCCGCATATAACTCTTCCGGCCCTGATACCTTTTCCCCAGCAGGAATTGCTCGTTGACGACATCATACAGGCGAAACACGAACTTGTATTTTTCTCCGGAGATGCTTTTCTGGTACTGGCCCTTGATCAACCATTGCACTCCCAGCTGGCTCCAGGCGGCGTAATTCAGGCGCCCGGTTTGGATTTCGCCCTCGATCCCGGAATAGAGGTTGTGCTTCACCGGAACGAACAGTTCGAACAGGCTCAGATCGTTTTCCAGAATACTCCGGGTCTTTTCCGCCAGATCCTCGTCCGCCTCCCCGACTAAAGGCATGAAGCCAGGCACGGCGATATTCACCTCGCTTTGGGTTTCCTTGGACAACTCGACAAAAATATCTGATTCCGCCTGAGCGGGATTCGGCGGAAACCCCAGGACCAGGGCCGCTAAAATGAATATCAACAGGTATTTAGCTTTTTGAATGCACATAGGTAAATTCAAAGATCAACGGTAAATTGGGTTCCTTGATCTCCTTGGGAAAAGGAGGCAGGGGAACCGCGTTTTTAATGGCACGAATCGCCAGGTTATCCAGCTTGCGGTCGCCAGAGCTTTTCAGAATTTTCGGCATCGCAATGTTGCCTCGTGGAAATACCGAAAAGGAAATCCGGACCATCCCGTTCCCGCCCCCCAGAGGGTCCTTCCAGTTGGCATACACTTTGGCATAAACGTCGCCGACGTATTTGGAAAGCACATCGGCGCCGGGATCTCCCAAATCGCCGGTGGCCGCCGGGCCTGCCGATTTCTTCTGAATGCCCGCCATCTTCAGGTTGCGGATTGCGGATTTGAACTTTTGGGAATGGCGGGAGGACAGTTTGCTGGTATCGATTTTAAGCTGGACACTTCTCTTTTTGATCGACTCCAGCTCCTTCAACAATTGGGCGGTTTTGGAATCGGGCTTGGGTTTCCTGACTTTGGGGTTGTCCAACGCCGCGCGGGCCTGCTTGTTCAACCGGTCCAGTTCCTCAAGTTCCTTCAACAAATTGGAGGATGTTTTGGATTTTTCCTTGGGACGGCTGGCGGCGGTTTTTTTGGATAATTGTTCGAACTCTAATTCTTTGAGCGTTAAATCTTCCTTGGCGATTTTTTTCCGGGTCGGCTTTTTAATCTTCTCCGCCTGCGTTTTCATCTTGATGTCTTCGAAACCCTCCAGAACCCTTTCCACGGGCGCCGGAACCACCAGCGCCTTTATATTTTTTTTGGGAATCTTTTTCTTCTGCAGGGATTCCAACTCCTGAAAGGTGTCCTCCAGCAGCGGTTTCTTGGACACCACCACTTTTTTTTGTGGAACTTTTTTATCCAACTTGGCCAACTGGTCCAGCTTGGAAACCAGGGCCTCGGTGGTTGCGGATTTTTTGGGAACCGGCTTTTCAGGCGCCGGCACCGCTTCCGGTTCCATCGGCACGCCGATCAGGCTGACCATGAACACCGGCTTGATGCGTTTGACGATGTTCTGGGTCTGGGGAAAGAGCATCATTACCGTAAACAAAAAGAAGTGGAAGAAAACGGACACCACCAGCATCTGGTTAAAATCGATGACGGGGAACTGCGTGGATCTCATTGGCTGGGTTCGGTCATCATCCCGATATTCTGGACCCCGGCGCGGCGAATGGTGGCCATGACTTTGATGACAAAACCGTAATCCAGACTTCGGTCCGCCCTGAAATAAACAGCGCCGTCTTTCTGACGGTTCACATACTCGGTCAGCTTTTCAGTGAGGGACACAAGGGTCGCCATTTTTTCCTTGTTCCAGTAAATGGTTCTATTGCTTCGCACCGATACGGTGGGCACATCCTTGACATCCACCATTTCGATACTTTCCTGCGGGAGCTGGAGGTCCATGCCATGTTGCATGAGCGGCGTGGTGATCATAAAGATCACCAGCAGCACCAGCATCACGTCCACAAAAGGAGTGACATTGATTTCCGACATCAGACGGCTGGATTTTCTTCGTTCCATTTACAACTCCTCCATCGGCACCGCATCGCTCGATGAATTCATAAAATCCTTTTCCACCATGAAAACGAAATCCCCGCTGAAGTCTTCCAGGCGGTGATGGAACCCCTGAATCCGGCTGTTCAGATAATTGAAAAACACGACAGCGGGAATCGCGGCCACCAATCCGGCGGCGGTGGCAATCAAGGCTTCGGCGATACCGGGCGCCACGCCGCCGATACTGGCGGAACCCTTCATGCCGATCAGGCGGAACGCATGCATGATGCCCCAAACCGTGCCGAACAGTCCGATAAAGGGCGTGGTACTGCCGGTCGTCGCCAGAAATTCCAGCCGGTGCCCCAGCTTTTCAATCTCGTGATTGATGGACTTGGTCAACGCCAGGGAAACGCCCTTGAGATCTTTGGAATTCAAATTCAACGGCCGTCCCTGGAGGCTCTTCGAACGCGAGCGGCCTATTTCCTTGTACACATACAACTCATGATACCCCGCCAAAAACACGCGGGCGATGGGGCTGAATTTCAGTTCCTTGCAGAAATTGTAAATATTCGTCAGGCTGTCGCTTTTGGAAAAAATCTGCAAAAACATCAGGTCTTCCTTGCGCGCCCGCCGGAAGATGAAAAACTTGGTCAATATAATGGCCCAGGACACCACGGAAAACACAAGGAGCAGCAACAGAACCCCTTTGGCCACCGGAGTGGAGCGGGAAACCATTTCAAGAAGGCTTAAAGGATCGACTGAGTTTGCGGCTTCCAGCATGGAAGATGTTCCTAAAGAAGATAATGGGCAGGAAAATTAAAAATTGAGGACAATCCCGAATACTTTATTTTAACTGTTAATTTCTGTCAATTCAATAGCGGCAGGTTGATATTACAATTCGTGTTTTCAACCAAATTAAAAAGAGGAAATGACGTTTTCAAACCAGCGGATGGATTAAATTCCCATCTCCCGGATGACCCGGCGATTAATTTTTGACCCGCTCGAGATAGTCGCCCGACGAAGTGGATACCCGCACCTTCTCCCCGACGTCCACAAACTGGGGCACGGTGACCACCAGCCCGGTTTCCAGGGTGGCGGGCTTGCCGCTTCCCGAGGCGGTGGCGCCCTTCATCTGGGGCTCGGTTTCCTCGACGGTCAAATCCACCGTTTCCGGAAGTTCGAGGCCGATGGGCTTGTCTTCGTGAAACTCGATCTTCACCTTGGTGTTGGGCAGGAGAAACTGTTTGGCGTCGCCGATGATCTCGTCATCGATGAACATCTGTTCGTAGGTCTCGCTGTTCATGAAGCAGTAACCGGAAGCGTCGGAATACAGGTATTCCATTTCAGCCTGTTCGAGGGTGACCCGCTCGATATCTTCATCGGCGCGGAACTTGACCTCGGTCTGCGTCCCGTTTTTCAGGTTCCGCAGTTTGGCCTGGCAGAAAGCCCGCTTGTTACCGGGGGTGCGGTGTTCCGCGGTCATCACTCGGTACAGTTCCTTATTGTATACAATGACAAAGCCCGGACGAATCCCGTTCCCGTTGATATATTTCGCCATTCCAACGCCTCCATAAAAATAAAAAATCCGTGAAGGGGTCAAATTATCACAAACCCTGCCTTAAAACGAAGGGAAATTTTACGCGGATGGCCTTACACTAATAAATAAGATACCTTTAGAGCTGGCCCCGTTCAGCGGACTTTATCCCTATTAATGGACCGGGAATATGGAACCGAATCGAATATTTCCCTCAAAATTCCCAGTTTTTCTTATTGCGGTATTTGTTGGATTTTTAATGTCCCCTCTTTCAACGCCAGCCGCCCCTGCGAACAAGGGTCAGGCGCTGATAGATGCTACAGTTAATGGGGACGCCGCAACGGTACAAGCCTTACTGGACCAAGGCGTCAATGTTGACGGCCCAAACAATGAAGGCACAATTCCATTAATTCTGGCCTCTTATGACGGTCGTGAGGAGATCCTGGAGGCCCTGCTGAAACATGGCGGCCATGTGAATCATCAAAACAAAGAGGGGAAAACGGCCCTCAGCGTGGCAAAAACCGAACGGATCGCCAAACTGCTCAAAGCGGCAGGGGCAAAATAAGGCTCCAGTCTAAAACTCCATCAAACTAAATCGGTGGGCAACAGCCGCCGGAATATGGCACAATTCATCGTATGAACTGTCCCCTCTGCCATTCCCCCACGGAGTTTTTAATCAAGGCCGACCAGCGCGAGTACCACCTGTGTCCGTTGTGCCGGCTCATTTTTGTGCCTTCCCGCTTTTTTGTCACGCCGGAAAAGGAGATCGAACGCTACCTCAAACACGAAAACAGCCTCGAGAACGAAGGTTACGTCAATATGTTCCAGGAGAAAATAGACATCATTCAGGACCACTGCCCGGACGTCCAAACCGTGCTCGACTACGGGTGCGGATACGAACCCGTCCTGAAAACCCTGCTGGAGCGGGCCGGTTTCGAGGCGGAAGGATACGATCCTTATTTTTTCCCCGAACTCAAAGAGGGCTCGGTGTACGACTTGATCCTCTCCACGGAAACCTTCGAGCACCTCAAGCTGCCCGGCGAAGAATTAAAAAAAATCGTCCCCCTGCTGTCCCCACGCGGCTACTGTGCAGTGATGACGCAATTCTATCCGGCGCAGAACGGACACCCGGACCTTAAGGGATTTCTCGACTGGTATTACAAGCGCGATCCCACCCATATCAGCTTTTACGGCCCGAAAACCTTCGAATGGATTGCACAGCACCACGATTTTGATATCATCCTCAACAACGGTAAGGATTTCGTAATTCTACAAAAGACCGAACCTTCTTAACCCCTAAAGAAAAACGCCCAACGACGACATGGCCGGAGAATATATTTTTTCAATCAGCGGGCTCAGCAAGACCTACGGGTCCAAAAAGGTTTTTGAAAACATCAACCTGTTCTTTTACCACGGCGCCAAAATCGGCTTCGTCGGCGAAAACGGCACCGGAAAATCAACCCTGCTCCGCATCATGGCGGGAGAGGACAAGGAACACGACGGCCGCGCCGAACCACTGCCCGGCACCCGCATCGGGTTCATGCCGCAGGAACCGGAACTCGATGCCGACACAACCGTACGGGAATCCGTGGAGGAAGCCTTCGCCGACATCAAGCGGATGATCGACGAGTTCAACGAAGTCTCCGCCAGCATGGCCCATCCCATGTCCGACGACGAGATGGAAAAGGCCATGGAAAAAATGGGACGCCTGCAGGACGCCATCGATGCCGCTGACGGCTGGCAACTGGATCGCCAGATCGACGTGGCGATGGATGCGCTGGTCCTGCCGCCCGACGATCAGAAAACCGGCACCCTCTCCGGCGGCGAGGCCCGGCGCGTCGCCCTGTGCCGCCTCCTGCTCCAGAAACCGGACATCCTCCTCCTCGACGAGCCGACCAACCACCTCGATGCGGAAACCGTGCAATGGCTGGAAGAAACCCTGCGCGACTACCCCGGCAACGTGATTGTCTCCACACACGACCGGTATTTTCTCAATAACATCACCCAATGGATTCTGGAACTTACCGGCGGCAAGGGCATCCCGTTCGAAGGCAATTACTCCTCATGGCTGGCACAGAAATCCGCGCAACTGGCGCAACGCGAGAAAACCGAATCCAGCCTGCAGAAACGGCTGGCGAAGGAACTCGAATGGTTGAAGTCCACCCCCAGCGCGCGCCGCACCAAAAATAAGGCGCGCATCAGCGAGTACGAAAAACTCGCCGCCCGGAAAACTCAAGTCGAGGAAAACTCGCTCGACATCCAGATCCAGCCCGGCCCGCCCCTCGGCGAGAAAGTCATCGTCGCGGAAAACCTGCAGAAGGGGTACGGCGACAATCTGCTGATCGACGGCCTGAGTTTCGCGGTGCCGCGCGGTGCGGTGGTCGGGCTGATCGGCCCCAACGGCACCGGCAAGACCACCCTGTTCCGCATGATCGTCGGTGAAGAACAACCCGACGGCGGGTCACTGGAATTGGGACCGAGCGTGGCGCTCTCCTACGTCGACCAGCACCGGCACGATCTGGATGGCAGCAAAACCGTGTACGAGGAAATCTCCGGCGGCGACGATCGGATCGAAATCGCCGGCAGTAATCTCAACGCCCGGTCGTATGTCGGGCGGTTCAACTTCAAGGGCTCGGACCAGCAGAAGAAAGTGGGCGACCTCTCCGGCGGCGAACGCAACCGCGTTCATCTCGCCAAACTGCTGAGGCGCGGCGGCAACGTGCTCCTGCTCGACGAACCGTCGAACGATCTCGACGTCACCACGCTCGGCAATCTCGAGAACGCCATCCTCAATTTCAACGGATGCGTGATGGTGATTGCGCATGACCGGTTTTTCCTCGACCGCATCTGCACGCATCTTTTGGTATTCGAAGGGGAAAGCAAGGTAAGATGGTTCGAGGGCAACTTCGAGGCTTATCAGGAAACCCGGAAAAAAGAACTCGGCGGGCGCGAGGAAAACCGCCGCTCCAAATACAAAAAACTCACCATCCGGTGAAGGAGAGCAGATGCAACGTGCGATCGCAATGTGGGTGACAACGATTATGGTGGGCGCCCTTTTAATGCCCGGCGCGATCTTTGCCGACGTGTTTGAGGCCCGGGTTTCCGATTCCGCGGTCAAAATGATTCACTTCCCGCAGTCCCTGACCGTCATTTGGAACCGTCCCGACCCTGCCGCCGGAAAATTCGATTCGATTCTCGGCGATCCCGCCACCTTGAAACGCACCCTGCGCAAAATCGATCCGGCCCGCATCGCCCCTGCGGCCCTGGGGGAGGACTTCATCGGACCGGTGACGCGCAAGGCGCTGGACCGCCTGGGGAAAAAATACGACGTCGATCTCCTGCTCGTCTTTCGCCGCGAGGTGGTGGATGAACGCCCCGGGTTCATTCAATTCCGCAACCGCGCACGGATCTATCTCGTCCGCCAGCGAAAGCTGCTGACGGTTCCCGCCAACGAAACCGCTACGGATTTCAATGAAAATAATTGGAAGGAAAAGATCGGGGAAATCAACCGGCAAGGGTTGAAGCAACTGGCGGAGGACGCGCGCAAGGTGATCCACTCCCACAAATTCGAGAAACGCCGCTCCAATTATTGAGCGCCGGTTTTCTTCTGCTCGAAATGCCGGATATAGAGAATCAGTTTCCAGATTTCGTGGTCGGACAAAAATTTATAGGCGGGCATGCCGGTGGCGGGCGAACCGTTCTTGATGATCCAGAACATCTGCCCGTCGGAAACAGCCTTCATGGTTTGCGAACAGGTGAAATTGCGCGGCAGGGCGGCCAGTCCCTGCGCCATCATGCCGAAGCCGTTGCCGGTCGGTCCGTGGCACACCTTGCACGGGCTGGGTTCCGACGTCCACTGGTAGAGCGATTCCCCCTTGATGAAATTTTCTGAATTGGATTCGACCGGGTTTTTCAGTTTCAGAAATTTGTCAAGCGCCTGGGGCGTGACCCGGGTTTGGGGGCAAATGCCGCTCCCGGCGCGGCCCATGCCGTGATGCAACTGGTGACGTTCGTGACGGCCGCCATGCGCCCGGCCCTGAT
>SMVT01000135.1 GCA_004357365.1 Nitrospina sp. | reverse complement strand
CTGCTGTGCAAACACTTCCAGCTCTTTGTCCAGTTTTACCAGACCGGCCGGATTACAGTTGGAGGTTCCGGTAGTGATCCCGAAGGTCTGGCTCCCGAATGTTGAGTTGGTGGTCGATGACAGAACCTGAACAGCGCCCGGCTCGTTGCCGAACACAATAGAACCGAGGCCACAACCGGCGTCAGCGTACCCGGAGGCGGCGATGGCCGATCCCGAAAAAGAGACTAAAGAAAGAACCAGGGCACCCACCATAAAAAGCTTTTTCATCGGTGTTCTCCTCATGCAGTTAATAAAAAAGGGTGAGAAAATGTTCCGGAACCGGATTCCGTCCGGAAAAAGGTTGTTGGATTTTTGTATCGTGGAAAGTCATATATCTTCTTTAATTTTAATGATTTTACCATGCCCGATCATGTTACACAAGAAATAATTGTAATTCTATTTGGGGGTGTTTTGGCCTCAGCAACCCCCTTATTGGTAAAGGGTTGATTTTGGCGCTTCAGGACGAAAAAATGGAGGCGCCGGGCGGATTCGAACCGCCGGTAGAGGTTTTGCAGACCTCGGCCTTAGCCACTTGGCGACGGCGCCATGGATCGGTTGTCCGGGTGGGGGAGAAGGGGAAAAATGGAGCGGGAGAAGGGATTTGAACCCTCGACTTCAACCTTGGCAAGGTTGCACTCTACCACTGAGTTACTCCCGCTTGTTTTACTGTAACTTGTCCGCGGTGCAGATGAATATTTTATTATATTTTCCACCTGCCATTTGTCAAACGCTATTTTTATTTGAATTTGTCTTCCGTCCCCTGCAGAAGCCGCTGAAAATTGTCCCAGTGCCGCGCAATGGAAATCACCCCCGCGATGGCCCCCACATACAGATACGGTGCCGGCGCCTCGAACAACCACCCGAACCAGGGAATGCTGACCGAGGCCAGAACCGAACTGAGGGAAACGTAACGGGTGATGATCATGACCGCGATAAACAGGCCCATCGCCGACAACGCCGCCACCGGCATTAGATATAAAAAGATGCCCAGTCCGGTGGCAACCCCCTTGCCTCCCCGGAATTTAAGAAAAACGGGAAAGACGTGTCCCAGAAACGCCATCAGCGCCGCGCCACCGATGGCCCATTCGTCGGTCAGGACTTTGCCCGCCACCCATCCCGCCAAATACCCCTTCCCGCAATCCCCGAGCAGGGTCAGGACGCCGGCGGTTTTGCCGAGGGTGCGGGCGACATTGGTAGCACCGATGTTTCCGCTTCCGTGCTGGCGCAGGTCCACCCGACGCATGCGGGCCAACAGCACGCCGAACGGAATCGATCCCAGTAAATAGGCGAACAGCCAAGTCAGCGTAATCGTCATAAGCCCGGAGGGTTCTTGGAAGGGTTGGGATACGGAAGTCTCTATTCCAAATGATCCTGTAACGACTCGTTGGTGGAACGGATTTTCAGCCGAACCTTGGCCCGTTTTTCAATCTGCCGTACTCGTTCGCGGGACAGGCCGATCTCCTTGCCGATTTCCTCCAGCGTTTTGGTTTCTCCATTGAATCCAAAGCGCATGCGGAGAATTTTTTCCTCCCGTTTCGACAGATGTTTCAGCAGGTCGTCCACTTTCTGATGCAACGACTCTTTCATGATCTGGTCGTCGTACGGGATGTAGTCGGGATTCTCCAGCAGATCGAGGTACTGGGTGACGTCGTCGTCGCGCAACGGGGTGTCCAACGACAGGTGAGTCCGATAGGCGCGCATGATGTTTTCGATATCCTCGACATTGTAGCCCAGATCCTCCGCCACTTCGTTGGCCGTGGGTTCGCGCTCGAGCTTATGCGTCAGGGACTTGTATTTCCGTTCGATTTTATAAAGCTTGCCCGCCTGCTTGATGGGCAGCTTGACCGTTCCCGACTGCTCCGCCAAGGAGTGCATGATGGCCTGGCGGATCCACCACACCGCATAGGTGATGAACTTGACCTGCCGCTCGCCGTCGAAACGCTTGGCCGCCTGAATCAATCCGATATTGCCCTCCTCGATCAAATCCTGCAGGGACAACCCGCAACCACGGTACTTGTTAGCCACCGTCACGACGTATTTCAGGTTGCGCCGAACCAGCTCGTGCAGGGCTTTCACGTCCCCTCCCTGGATTTTGCTGGAGAGGGCCGCCTCTTCCTCGCGCGTCAGGGGTTTCAGTTTACTGATCTCGCCCATGTAATGCCCGAGCGCGTCGGAAACTTCCAAGCCGCTTTTGCCTGCCCCGGCGGTTTTTTTGCGGGACTTGGGCTTTTTGATTTTGGAAGCTTTCGCCGTTCCCATAACGGGTTCACCCTCTCAACAGGTTACTGGATTTCCCTGAGACGCACCCGCGCCTCCTTCACGAACTCGCTCCTTGGAAATTTTCGGATCAAATGGTGGTAATTGGTTTTGGCCGCGTCAAAATTCTGCTCGTTGTAATACGATTCCCCGAGCAGAAACAGTACCTCGTCCAGAAACGGCTGGTCCGGATAAGCGGACAACAATTGCTGGAACCGGTTGATGGCCGAATGAAACGAACTGGTACGGAAATAAAATTTGCCGATCGCCATCTGGTTACGCGCCAGGCTTGCGATGCATTCTTTTTTCTTGATCAGCGCCTGGGGGCGGTACTTGCTCTCGGGGAATTCCGTGAGAAACTTGTCAAACTCCTCCAGCGCGTTCTGGGCGCTGGTCTGGTCGCGGGTTTCGATATCCATCAGCTTGAAATCGCTCATCGCCAGAAAGAACGAGGCCCGGTCCGCCAACCGGTGCGCTGGATACAGCTCCAGAAAAGCCTTGAACAGATATTTGGATTGTTCGTATTCACCTTCCTTGTAATGAATCTCCGCCTTCAGCAGGCTGGCGATGACCCGCTCCGGGCTGTCCGGATAGTCTTCGAGCACCTCCTTCACCGCCGCTTTGGCGTCGATGTAATTATCCACACGGATGTAGGTTACGGCTTTCTGGACCAGTTCCCCGGGAGTCTCTTTCCGGGGATTAAGAAGCGATCCGGAGCATCCGTTAAGAAACAACAGGCCGGACAGGAAAAGGATGAGAACGGTCTGAAAACGAATGTGAAGTGGGGTCATATCTTTTCTTGGAAACCGGAATAACAGAAACACTATCATATCATTGTTTACGGCGAAAAGTCAGGGTTTGCGCTGCCGTTTGCGCCTTGTGTGCCGGGGAAGATTCGTGATATAAGATTAAAGGTCTTTCAGGCCGAAAACGCCCGGGTGGAACCTTTCAGAAGCGCCGGACCCCTGCATGAGAAAATCCATAATTCCATTAAAATCAATAATATTAAGTTTGCCCTTGATGGTCGCATGGGCTGAATGCGCCTGGGCCGCCCAGGAAAAGACCGTCCCCGGCTGGACCATCCTCTCGGTCATCGACAAGGGCGGATTCATGATGTACCCCATCCTGTTCTGTTCGATCCTCATGGTCGGCATCGCCATCGAACGGTTCTACACCCTGCGCCGGAAAAACATCATCAACCCCGATTTCCTCGAAAAGGTGCGGTCGTTTTGGAACTGGAAGGATATCCATCTCGGCCTGCAACTCTGTAATGCCTACGACAACTCCCTGTCGCGCATTTTGAAGGCGGGACTGTTGCGGTTCGGCGGCAAGGTCGACGAGATCGAGCGCGCCATCGAAGGCGCCGGCCAGCACGAGGCGTCGCTTCTCACTTCGAACCTCCGGGTGCTGGGCGCGGTGGCCAACATCACCCCGATGCTCGGCCTGCTCGGTACCGTGTTTGGGATGATCAAGGCGTTTAACGTCATCTCGCAGAGCGGGACCGGTAACCCCGGCCTGGTCGCCAGCGGCATCTCCGAAGCATTGATCACCACCGCCGCGGGACTTCTCGTCGGCATCCCCGCGCTGGCGCTGTACCATTATTTCCGGGGACGCATCGAGCGCTTCGTGTTCGAGATGGAGGAAGTGTCCGTGCAGTTGGTGGAAGAGCTGAACTTCGAAAGCATGCAAAACCGCCGCGCGGAGAAGGCCAAAGACGCCGGCGCCAAAGCCACCACCGCCCGTCCAGCGTGACGCTGGACCCAATTTTGCCACCGGCGGCTCGTCGGTCATTCTGAGGAGCGAAGCTAGCCTGTCCTGAGCTTGCCGAAGGAAAGAATCCGGGTTTTATAAAATACGGGCGGAGGGACTCCCCCCACCGTAACATCGGAGCAAATATAAATCTCCTCTCCCTTGGGGGGAGAGGCCAGGGTGAGGAGTGGATGAAGAAGGTATGCATTTCAGACGCGAACAGGAAGAAAATTATTCACTGGAGTTGACGCCTTTAATCGACGTCGTGTTCCTGCTCCTCATCTTCTTCATGGTGTCCACCGTTTTCGTCGACTTCCCGCGGCGGATGGACATCACCCTGCCCACCTCGAAAGCCGCCAGCGACAACGAAGTCGTCAAGAACTTCGAGATCGAGATCACCAAAGACGAGAAGATTTATGTGCGGGGCCGCCGCGTCACCCTCGACCAGCTGGAGCGCAGTCTCGCCAAGCTCCAGAAACCGCAGGAAGTCAAAACCATCATCCGCGCCGACAAGGATTTGTCCTACGGCTTCGTCGTCCAAGTCATGGGCCTTCTCCAGGCCGCCCACGTCACCGACATCTCTGTCGCCGTCAAATAACGCGCCCGCCCGCGGGAGCCAATTCTTGCCGAAGGGTTTGCCAACAGTACAAGTCAGGGAAGGCAGGGGGGGAGGGTGTTCTCCAATTGAAAAGAAAAAGCTGACTGGAGGAAAATTCCGCCTACTCGCCGGTCCTGGAACACTTCACTTTGTAAAAATTGTCCGGATTATTGGGAGAAAGGTGATTTTTTAGAGGCGATATGTCTTTCATGGATATTCAGATAGGTTTCCTTTCGCAAATTAACCACTTCCTCATCTGACATAAAACCTTTAGAAAAATTATTAATTTCCGGGTCGATAAAAAGCTCGGCGGAATTTTTGAAATGAAAAATAAGATCCAGAACGTCCTCCATCCCCACCGCGATCCGCAATGTAGTGGGGGTGATGTCCGCTTCTTTCAGGAATTCCTGGCTTAATTCCGAATGGGTGGTTAAGGCCGGACAGGAAATGATGGTATCCGTTTGGCCCAGGCTGACCATTCCGCCAAACATGGGGGATAAGCTGTCGACGAACGATTTAAACCGTTGAATGTCTTTCACGGGAATATCCAGGGTCATCAAAGGCGCCGGCAAGGCCAGATAAGTGATTTTGGCGAGAAGGTCTTTCTGGCATAAACTTGATTTCACATTAATGAGTTTATTTGATTTAAAGTAATCGTGCAAAACCACGGTGTTGATGCATTTGGCGAGCATTCGGTGTTCCAGCGTTTTGATTCCCTCAATCACATCAAAAGCCTTCTCGGAATCCAAAAACGCTCCTTTGATATAATAGACATTCCAAAACATGGTGTTTTCCCAGCCGATTTCTTTTAAATCCTTCCCCGGGAAATCCTTGATTTGAACTTTTTCTCCTTTGGGAATAAAGATGCGTTCGTTTTTTCCGATCACACATCCCCCCGTGGTAGTGCCATGACCCTGCAAATCCTTGGTGTAGGAATGGATGAGGAAATCGGGCCGCTCAATTTCGGCCGGATGCTTGAGAGGTTTGATCAGAAAGGGAGTGGCTACCGTCGAGTCCAAAATAACGGTCACCTGGTTTTGATGGGAGGTTCGGCAAATTCCCGGGACGTCCAAAACATAGCCGTGAGGATTGCACGGGGACTCGATGAAAACATAAATGTTTTTTCCGGCTTTCAGGCGATCGGCGTATTTTTTCCGGGTAGCGCGGAAGCACGCCTTGAAATCCGGTTCCTCCACCCCTGAAAAAGCCTCAATGGCAATATCGAGGTTACTGTTTTTGCCAAACCAATCATAAATGAGTTGGTGGCTCCCCCCATATATATTTTTGTTCAGGATCAATATATCTCTATATCCGAGCAAATGGGACAGGGTGGCATCGATAGCCGACATGCCGGAGTTAAAGTTTAAAGCCATATACCTGTCTGCTTCATACCCGCATTCCAGTTCAACGATATAATTGGCCAGCGAGATGGAAGTGGGGTTTAACAGCCGGGAGTAAATACTTTGAAGAAATTCCTTGCCCTGGAACGAATCCCGAATCCAATCAATGCAGGAATAAATATAGGTGGCCGTTTTGACGATAACCGGCTGGGAGGAAAAGATAGCGGGAATATTGTCAATCATCGAATAGGGCCCCTTGGCGTATTGGGTGGAGTCGTTGGCCCTCAATTCCCGGAATTCCTTCCGCAGTGGATTTTGCAGGTTGTCCAATAGTTTGGCGAGTTGAAAACAGATAAATTTATTCGCATTGAAAAGGGCGATCTTATCCTTGTGCTTCGCGTACAATAAATAATCGGTGGCAAAGGACCATATGTGGTCGATATGGTCCTCGGCCTTATAAATATTCCTTAACAAGGGGATTATTTGATCGAATACTTCCGTCCCCTTTTGAATTCCAAAATATTCCAATTGCTCCTGGATGACATTCTCAAGATCTGAATAATGAGGTTCGTCGGCCCTGTTGGGAGATAAAAGTCTTTTGGTCATGGGTTTAATCCGGTTAAGGGCTTTGCCAGCAACCCGGGAAAAGCCGCCAGGGAAGGGCATTCGTCCCTGTTAATATGTTAACACCTTGGGCGGGCGGACAGTCAATTCTATAAATCCGCTGTCATTTCCGGAATGGGGGTTAGCCTCCCTGCCGGCTGGAATGTTTCAATCGGATTCCTGTTCCTGCAT
>SMVT01000134.1 GCA_004357365.1 Nitrospina sp. | reverse complement strand
GCTGAAGGAAGATTACCTGCGGATCAAAAACTCGGCGATCTGGATAGCATTCAAAGCCGCACCCTTGCGTAAATTGTCCGCCACGATCCATAGATTGACCGCGCGGGGGTTATCCAGATCGGAGCGGATACGCCCCACCATGACTTCGTCTCTACCCGCCGCGTCTACCGCCAGGGGATATTCGGTTTTTTCCGGAGCGTCCACCACTCGCACCCCCGGCGCCTCGCTCAAAATCCGGCGGAGGTCCTGAAGGTCGATGACCTGTTCCGTTTCCACGTTGACGGCCTCGGAATGGGCGTAAACCACCGGCACCCGCACCGTGGTCGGGGAAATCTGAATGGACTGGTCCTCCAGAATTTTCCGGGTTTCGTTAACCATCTTCATCTCTTCCTGGGTGTACCCGCTGTCCAGAAACATATCGATGTGCGGCAGGCAGTTGAATGCGATCTGGTGCGGATAGACCTCCCGGACCACCGGCTGATCTTGCAAGACCTGCCGGCTCTGCTCTTTCAACTCCTCAATTGCTTTCTGACCGGTGCCCGACACTGACTGGTAAGTGGACACCACTACCCGTTTGATCCGGTAGCGGTCGTGGATGGGCTTCAAGACCATCACCATTTGAATGGTGGAGCAATTGGGATTGGCGATGATCCCCGGATCATCACCGATGGCGTGGGGATTGATTTCCGGCACCACCAGGGGAATGTCCTTTTCCATGCGGAAGGCACTGCTGTTGTCGATCACCACGCACCCGGCCTGGGCGGCTATCGGGGCAAACTGGCGGCTGACCGACCCGCCGGCGGAAAACAAGGCGATATCCAACCCTTCAAAGGAGTCCTCTTTCAGTTCCCGGACGGTGATTTTCTGTCCGTTGAATTCCACGGAAGTCCCAGCCGAACGGGAAGAGGCCAGAGGCACCAGCCGGCCCACGGGAAACTCGCGCTCTGCCAGAATGGAAAGTATGGTGCGCCCCACCGCTCCGGTGGCCCCCACCACCGCGATGTCATAGTTGGCTTTCTTTTTCATGACAATCGCTTCTCCAACTCCTCCGCCACCCGGTCGCCCATGGCGATGCATCCTACTTCCTTCATGCCCTTGGACAGAATATCCCCGGTGCGGTATCCCTGCTTTAATACCTCATCAACTACCTTTTCTAATACAACATTTATATCCTCTAAGTTAAGAGAATACTTAAACATCATGCCGACCGACAAAATGGCCGCCAGGGGGTTGGCGATATCCTTCCCGGCGATGTCCGGAGCACTGCCGTGAATCGGCTCGTACATGGCGTTTTTGCCGCCGAGACTGGCCGAGGGCAGCATGCCGATGGAGCCGGTCAGCATCGAGGCCTGATCGCTCAGGATGTCTCCGAACATGTTGGTGGTCACGATGACATCAAACTGTTTGGGATTGCGCACCAGTTGCATGGCGCAATTGTCGACATACATGTGCGACAACGTAATGTCCTGGTAATCTTCATGCGTTTCGGTGACCACCTCGCGCCACAGGCCGGTGCATTCCAGCACGTTGGCCTTATCCACCGAACAAACATTTTTACCCCGTTTGCGGGCTACGTCAAACGCCACTTTGGCGATCCGTTCGATTTCGCTATCGGTGTAGACCAGAGTGTTGATGCCCCTGCGGGAGCCGTCGGCCAGGGTTTCCACCCCGCGCGGTTCGCCGAAATAAATGCCGCCGGTCAACTCCCGGACCACCATGATATCCAACCCTTCCACCACATCGGGTTTAAGGGTCGACGCCTCCACCAGCGGGGCGAAGATTTTGGCCGGGCGCAGGTTGGCAAACAATCCCAGGTTGGAACGCAGGCCCAAAAGAGCCCGCTCCGGCCGCAGGGCGAAATCGAGGGTCTCCCATTTCGGTCCGCCGACCGCGCCCAGCAATACCGCGTCCGCCTCTTTTGCGGTGTTCAGGGTCGCTTCCGGCAGGGGATGGCCGGTGGCGTCGTACGCGGCTCCCCCGGCGGGCGCCTCGGTCAAATGCAGCTTGAGATTCTTTTTGGCCTCGACGATCCTGAGAATCTTTACCGCCTCGCGGATCACCTCGGGACCGATACCATCGCCGGGCAGAACGGTGATGTTGAATTCCTGACTCATAAACAGACCCTTTTAAAATCCTTCAACTAACTGAAAAAAGAAGTGCATTATACCTGAAAAGCCGAACGGTCCAACCGGCCATTATCCCCTTGTGGCCTTTTTCCGGGGCCTTTGTTTGCCGTAAACCACCTTGACCAGGCAGAGTCCCCGTGCCGGGGCGGTGGGACCGGCCAGGCGCCGGTTTTTCGATTTTAAGATCTCTTTCATCCGCTCCGGGGGCCATTTGCCCCAACCGATTTCGATCAACGTGCCGACGATATTGCGGACCATGAATTTCAGAAATCCGCTGCCGTCCACCGTGATCCGGATCACATCGTCCTGCTTTGCAACGGACGCCCGGAAAATTTCCCGCACCGTGGTTTTGGCGGAACACCCGGAGCCCTGGAACGCCTTAAAATCCTTTTGGCCCACCAGATACCGGGCGGCCCTTCGCATGGCGGACACATTCAGCGTGGGCGTCGCGATGTAATGGGCTTGCCGGCAGAGTAGAGCCGAGGGGTGATCCCGGTTCAAAATCGTATACCGGTAGGTTTTGCGGGTGGCGGATTTCTGCGCATGGAAATCGGGTTTTGCCTCCTCCACCCGGGTCACCACGATATCGGGCGGCAGGAGGCTGTTCAGCGCCTTCAGGAATTCCCGCGGTTGCATGGGAGAGACGGTTTGGAAATGGGCCACCTGGCCTTCGGCATGGACTCCGGAATCGGTCCGTCCGGACCCGATGACCCGGGTCTTTTTTTTGGTGATTTTATGAAGTTTGTTCTCCAGGACCTCCTGAATGCTCAGCTTGTTCGGCTGGTACTGCCAGCCGTGGTAGCGGGTTCCCTCGTACTCCAGAAAAATTTTGATTTTCCGCATGTTAGGAGGCCTCCGGGGTCAACGAAAAAGCGCGTCGGCATTGCACCAACGCGCTCTCTTTTTTAGTGGACTCTTTCGAAAAACTCAAGAGTTTATCCGAATTTATATTCGGATTTAATCAATGTTTTTTGAAACTGAAATGTCCGGTGGATTCAAGCTCCTTTGAACCTCCTTGAGGAAGTTAATAATAACCTCAACGGTAAATATAAGACGCTCCCCGGATTTTGCAACTGATTTTACCCGACCCGGCATCTTTTGGTTTCCCGGCCCCCTCTTATGATACAATGCCGACAATCCAAAATTTGAGAACCCGGTATCTTTTGTATTTAAAGGAGTTTGCTTATGAAAACCTATGAGGACCTGCCATCCGACGGCGGGTCCAATATCATGGATCAGGTCATCGACCAGCGCGAGCAACTGCGGAGGCGGCTCGATCAAATCAAGCACAAGGTGTGCCTGATGAGCGGCAAGGGCGGGGTCGGTAAAAGTTCCCTCACCGCCAACATGGCCGCCTGCCTGGTCTTGCGGGGACACAAGGTGGGTATCCTGGACGCGGATCTGAACGGTCCCAGCATCGGCAAACTGCTGGGAGTGTCCAACCAGGAAAAACTGGAGATCACCCCCGAGGGTGTGGAACCCGGCCAGGGTTCCATGGGCATCAAAATCATGTCCATGGATATGCTCCTGCCCAGCGCGGATTCGCCGGTGATATGGACCGAAGGCAAGGATGCCACCGCGGTCTGGGTCAGCACCATGGAATCCACCGCCCTTCAGGAACTGTTGAAAGATACCATCTGGGGCGAGTTGGATTATTTATTGATCGACATGCCCCCGGGGAGCGACCGCATCGATAACATCCGCGATTTGATTCCGGAATTGGACGGCGTGGTGGAGATCACCATTCCCTCACCCATTTCCCAGCACATCGTTTCCAAATCGATCACCAAGAACAGTCAACTGGGAGTCTCCATCATCGGGCTGGTCGAAAACATGGCAACCTACGTGTGTCCGCACTGCAACCAAGAGGGCCAGCTGTTTGAAGGTGAGGACGTGGAAAAACTGTCCAAGGACAAACAGATTCCGCTGCTGGGCCGCATCCCGTTCGACACGCGGATGTCCCGTCAGACCGGAACCGGCAAACTGTTCATTGAGGAATATGGCGACTCGGTCACCGGACAGGCGATTGCGCAGGTGGTCGACAACATACTGAAATTCATCCAGAATAAATCCAATTAAGGAGGAGCAATGAAATTCCTTTGTATACCCTGCGACGAGCAAATGGCAACGCAGGTCGACGGCATCATGCCGGAGGAAAAGAATAACCTCGTTTTGAAATTCAAATGCAAAAAATGCGGGCATATGATCGCCATGCTGACCAATAAATTTGAAACCGAATTTGTCAGCAAGCTGGGCGTGGAAGCGGGCGGTCCATCCGATATGGCCAAAACCCCCTTCGGCATGATGGGTTCCACGTTAGCCGAGGGTAAGGAAGAGTTAAAGAAAGCCGGCCCTGATGAAGGTGATTTTGAATGGACTCAGGAAGCGAAGGACCGCATCCAGAGAGTGCCGTTTTTCGTGAGGGGCATGGCCAAGAAAACCGTTCTCAACTTCGCCAAGGAAAGAGGCATTAAAGTGATCGACGGCGCCTTGATGGACGAAGTCCGCGAAAAAGTGGGGATGTAATCGGTTAAGCCCTGCCGAAGACTTTTCATGAAACAAAAAAAACCCGGCCTTATAAGCTGGGTTTTTATGGTTTTAAATCCCTTAAGCGGCGGATTTGGCTTTGCATTCCTCGCACTGACACAGTTCCCGGAGCAGGGTGTAGGGATAGAGCCCGGTGCTGTGGCCGTCGTTCCAGTCGAACTGGATGGCGTACAGCCCCACGGTTTTGAGGTTCAGGGGACGGATGGTGTCGGGGATCATGCCTGGTTTGATCTTCTTATCGCCACTCCATTCGTCGATGCAGTTCGCGCAGGGACACTTCTCCCGCAACAGTTTGACGTGATAGACCGATTCATGCCCGTCGGTCCAAGTGATTCCCAACGTGGTTTCATCGATTTGCTTTATATCTCTCGGCGAAGGGCCGGTCGGCTCCTCGCGGGTTTCTTCTGCCATATGTGTTCCCGGAGTAAAAGATTAGAGATCGGGTTCAGCCTTTCCAGGCCAGTTCAAATCCGGCGCCCACCTTCTTGGCTTCCTGCGATTGATTGATACTGATCTGCGCCGCCACCTGTCCCGCCAGATGACGATAGGCCTGGCCGGCCTGAGACTCCGGTTGGCTCAAAGTAATCGGCATTCCCGCATCGCCGGCGATGACCACCTCGGGAATGAAAGGAATTTCTCCCAGAAGGGGAACCTTAAACTTGTCGGCCAACTGCTGGCCTGCCCCGGACTGGAAGAGGAAATGTTTCTTGTCACAGCCGTCACAGACGAAGTAGCTCATGTTCTCCACCACGCCGAGCACCGGCACTTTCACCTGCTGGAACATCTTGACCCCTTTTTCGGCGTCGATCAGGCTGATCTGCTGAGGGGTGGTGACGATCACCCCGCCGGATAGCGGAGCGCGCTGGGTGAGCGTCAACTGCACGTCCCCGGTTCCCGGCGGCAGGTCGATCACCAGGTAATCGAGCTCGCCCCATTCCACGTTCTGGAGGAACTGCTGGATGATGCCACCCAGCATGGGACCGCGCAACATCAACGGCTGGCCTTCTTCGGTCAGAAACGCGGCGGAGACCACTTTCAGGCCGTACTTTTCATGGGGATAAAATTTGCTATTGCCGGCTCCTTTGGGAGGGGTGATGGGAATTCCCAGCATTTTGGGAATACTGGGACCATAAACATCGGCGTCCATCAATCCCACTGTGGCGCCGGTCTGGTGCAACGCCACCGCGAGGTTGGCGCTGACGGTGGATTTGCCGACTCCGCCCTTACCGCTGGCGACGGCGATGATGTTCTTCACACCGGTCAGGACGGGTTGCGAATGTTCGGAAGCGCGCACTGTGGCGGTCATGTTGACGTCCACCGCCGCCACGCCGCCGATGGCTTCCACTTTGTCCTCGCATTCGCTTTTCAATTGTTCTTTTACCGGACAGGCGGGAGTGGTCAACTCCACATCAAACTTCACCTTCCCGTTATCTATATTCAGGTTTTTGACAAAACCCAAATCGACGATATTTTTATGGAGGTCCGGGTCCATGACGGTTTTCAACGCGGCCATGACCTTTACCTGCAAGTCCTGATCAGACATGGTGTTCTCCTAAGAGGTTCCCCGGCAATCGCTGAACAAGGGTGCCCGTTTAAACGATTGGAAATCCACGCCGGAAGGCGGTAGGGAATGGTTGCAATCTGGTGAAATTTTAAAACGGATTGAGGGGAATTCAAAACCCTAATCCCCCAATTAACTGGTTTTAGGATGGCCCAACCCCGAAAAAGATTTTTATTAGGGGCCGTCCACGCGATTTCGCGGCCGGGAGGTGCCCAATACGGCCCTCCGAAAGCCGACACAATCGCAATTTTTCACCTTTCAAGGGCACCTGCATGTTGTATGAATTTTTGCCTGGAACCCCCATATCCTGTATTTTTGACTTTACAAATCGCAGTAAAGTGATTAAAGTCTTTGAAATGAAGCAGTTAGTCGGTGGTTCACCGAGTGCTTCCATTATGACCCTCAAACCCGCTTTAAGGCCTCATGGCTGTTGCTCTGACTCACAGAACGTAGTCCGCCGGACACCCTGTTCCATCTCTTTACGAAACCATGGCCAAAGTAAAAGTATCCGACATTACCAAGGAGTTGGAACATCGTTTTCTGACCTATGCGCTGTCCACCATTGTCTCGCGCTCCCTTCCGGACGTGCGCGACGGACTGAAGCCGATTCACCGCCGCATCCTGTTCGCCATCAACAGCATGGGAGTGACCGCCGACGCGAAACCGGTCAAGTCTGCCAAAATCATCGGTGAGGTGCTGGGTAAATACCATCCGCATGGCGACGCCTCCACCTACGAGTCGATGGTGCGCATGGCCCAGGATTTTTCCATGCGGTATCCGCTGGTGGACGGCAAGGGAAATTTCGGTTCGCTGGACGGCGATTCGCCCGCCGCTTACCGTTACACCGAAGGCAAGCTGACCCCCATCACCACCTTCCTGTTGAGCGACATCAAAAAGGACACGGTGGAGTTCCGGCAAAACTACGACAACACGCTGAAAGAGCCCGCGGTACTGCCGTCACGCATTCCCAACCTGCTGATCAACGGATCGTCGGGCATCGCCGTGGGGATGGCGTGCTCGTTTCCCAGCCACAACCTGACCGAAGTGATTAACGCACTGGTCTCCCTCATTGACGACCCGAAGCAAACCACCACGCAGATCATGAAATTCATTAAGGGACCGGATTTCCCGACGGGCGGCATTATTCTGAACTCCAAAACAGAAATTCGCAAAGCTTACGATCAGGGATTGGGTGCGGTCAAGATTCGCGGTGAATGGGAACCGGAACAACTGGAGCGGGGAAAAATCCAGATCATCCTCACCTCCATCCCTTACGGTGTCAACAAAGCGCGGTTGATTGAAAAAATCGCCGAAATCATCGTCAACAAAAAACTCCCGTCACTGACGGATATCCGGGACGAAAGCGACGAGAACGTACGGGTGGTGCTGGAAATCAAGAACAGCCAGGAGCCGGAAAAGATAATGACCTACCTGTTCAAGCACACGGAACTGGAGACGAATTTTCAATTGAATTTCAATTGCCTGAAGCCTACCGGCGAACCGGCCCGTCTCTCTCTCAAGGAGCTCTGTTCACATTTCCTTGATTTCCGGAAAGATGTGATTGTCCGCCGGCTGAAATTCGATCTCGCCGCTCTTGAAAAACGCCTGCACATTCTGGCGGCTTTTGCCATCATCTTCAAAAACCTCGACAAGGCATTGAAACTCATCCGTTCTTCAAAGTCCAAGCAGGAAGCCGCCACCAAGCTGAAGAAGGCTTTTAAACTGGATGACGAACAGGTCTCCGCCATTCTGGAAATTCCACTGTACCGCCTGGTATCAATGGAAATCGACAAAATCCAACTAGAACAAAAGGAAAAACTCAAAGAACAGAAAGAAATCAAGAACATCCTGACCTCCAAAAAGAAAATCTGGGATGTGGTTAAAACCGAGCTAAAGGAAGTTGAGGAGAAATTCGGCGACAAACGGCGCACCAAAATCAAGACGATTGAAACGGTGGAATACAACGCCGAAGATTTCATCGAACAGGAGAACGTGGTTCTGGTATTGAGCCGCAACGGCTGGCTGCGGAAAATCAAAACCGTCAACGATCCGGCCACCCTGAAATTCAAGGAGAAGGACGGCCTTCTGGGAATCATCCGCACCAACACCCGCGACCTGGCGGCGATCTTTACTTCCGCCGGCATGGTGTATGTCCACAAAGTGTTCAACCTGCCTTACACGCGCGGAGGATTCGGCGAACCGGTGCAGAATCTGTTCAAATTCGGCGACGGTGAACGGGTCCTTAAAATTCTGTCCCTGCCCGGCACGGAAAACGGCGATGCCGAAGAGGCGGGCGAACAACAGGCCTTCGATTTTGAGGATAGTATCGAAGACTGCGAAGAACTGCTGTTCGTCAACGATAGGGGCTTCGGTTTTCGTTTTCCGCTCGCCAACCTGACGGAAACCAGCCGGGCGGGCAAGCGGGTCATGACCCTTAA
Organism: Nitrospina sp.; assembly: GCA_004357365.1. Lineage (GTDB taxonomy): Bacteria > Nitrospinota > Nitrospinia > Nitrospinales > Nitrospinaceae > SZUA-226. The sequence continues at coordinate 4,810 of SMVT01000134.1, read as the reverse complement.
AAAGGATGCGCGCATGGTGGCGATCAGCCCGGTGTCCGGCAAACATGTGTTCATGGTCTCCGAGACGGGCAAAGGCCTGCTGATCCCCCTCGACCAGGTGACCCAGCTGAGCGGCCCGGGTGTCGGGGTCAAATTGATGAATCCGGCCAAGAGCAAAATCGCCGCCGCACGGTGCCTGGACCGCAAGAAACCGGTCCAGATGGTGTTCGCCGACGGCAAAAGCAAGGAGCTCAATCTCTCGAAAATAACCGTCCACAACCGCGGCGGCCAGGGAGTTTTTGTTGCCAAGAACAAAAAAGTCATTAACCTGATCTAAAATTATGAGCAGTTATAAAGCGAAAGACATTCAACTTCTGGAAGGCCTGGAACCGGTCCGCAAACGGCCGGCGATGTATATCGGCTCGACATCCCTCCAGGGCCTGCATCATTTGATCTGGGAAATCCTGGACAATTCCGTCGACGAAGCGTTGAACGGCCATTGCAACCACATCGAAATTGAAATCAACAACAAGAAAAATGAAATCACCGTTAAGGACAACGGCCGCGGGATTCCCGTCGATCAGTTCCGGAAAACCAAAAAGAGCGCGATGGAAGTGCTGTTCACCACCTTGCATTCCGGCGGCAAGTTCCAAGAAGGCAGTTACAAGGTTTCCGGCGGACTCCATGGCGTGGGCATGGCGGTGGTGTGCGCCTTGACCGATTCGATGAAGGCCACCTCCCGCCGCGACGGATTCGAATGGATCCAGGAATTTTCACGCGGTAAAGCCAAGGGCAAACTGAAAAAAGGCAAGGCCTGCCGGAAGAAAGGAACCGAGATTTCCTTTAAACCCGACCCGCAAATTTTTCCCAAAATCGAATACAACATCAAGTGGATCCTGGAACGGGCCGAATCCAAAGCGTTTCTCAACAAGGGTTTGAAGATCGTCGTCAAGGAGGACAAGAAAACCCACACCTTCCAATATCCCGAGGGCATCATGGATTTCATCCGTAAAATCACCAGCGGAAAATCCGTGCTGGGAGAGGAACCCTTTTACATCGAAAAAGAAGATAAAAAACTCCGCATGGAAACCGTCTTTTTGTGGACCTCCCACACGGAAACCATCATGCATTCCTACGCCAACGCCATCAAAACCATCGACGGCGGTACCCATGAAAACGGCTTCCGCAACGGAATCACCAAGGCTTTGAAAGCTTATATCGACCGCCGAAAACTGCTGCCCAAAGGCATTGCGAGCATTACCAGTGACGACGTCAAGGAGGGTCTGGTGGCGATCGTCAATGTGTATCTTCAGGGAGATGTGGAGTTTCAGGGGCAGACCAAGGGCCGTCTCAATTCCGACATCACCTCGCAGGTGGAATCGGTGGTCAAACATTCGCTGGAGCATTACCTGCACGACCACCAGTCGGTGGGCGACCTGATTGCCAACCGGGTGATTCTGGCGGCACAGGCCCGCATCGCTTCGCGTCAGGCCAAGGAGTTGGTGCATCGCAAAACGCATATTTCGCACCGTCTGAATCTCCCCGGAAAACTTTCCGATTGCGCTTCGACTGACCGGGAGGAGTCGGAACTGTTTATCTGCGAAGGCGATTCGGCGGGCGGATCCAGCAAGCAGGCGCGGGACCGCAAGACCCAGGCCATTCTGCCGATTCGCGGCAAAATTTTGAATGTGGAAACCGCCACCCAGGATAAAATTCTGGCCAATGCGGAAATCAAAAATATCACTTCCGCTTTGGGAACGGGTATCGAGCCCCAGTTCGACTATGACCAATTGAGGTACGGTAAAATCATTCTGATGACCGACGCCGATGTCGACGGCGCTCATATTTGTTCCCTGCTGCTCACATTTTTCTACCGGTTCATGCCTCGTCTGATCGAACAGGGACATCTGTACATCGCGCAACCCCCGCTCTACCGGATTGACGCGGGGAAAAAACTGTTTTATGCGGCGGATGACAAGGAGAAAAATAGAATCATCGAAAACTTGAACGGCGCAAAGTATGAAGTGGGGCGTTTCAAAGGCCTGGGAGAAATGCCGTCCGGGGACCTCAGATCCACCACCATGGATAAAGGCAATAGAACCCTGATTCGGGTGACGATTGTGGACCCCATACATGCCGATAAAACCTTTGATCGGCTGATGGGTAAGGAAGCCCAGCACCGTTTCAAGTTTATTAAGGAGAAGGCCCCGTTTTTCAAGGAATTAGACGTTTAAAAGCCGATTTGTCTCGAATCGCCCCTGGCCCTGTAAATCCATGTAAATCCATCCATTCAAGGAATCCGAAAAAATTGCGCTAGAAGGGCGATTACTCTTGTATTTATAAGCATTTAATAGTAGAATTACATTAAAAGTCCATATAAATTACAGCCAAAAACCCACCTCCAATCAACTGTTTGGGATTAATTATCTATGAACCCTGTTCAAACCAAGAACCCAGCTCAAACCAAACCCGCTAAAACCGCGGATTCCCAATCCCCTGCCCCGCAGAAGGGCCTGGCACGCCGTGCCTCGGATAAATTGAAACCGGTGATGAACCGGATTTTATCAGCGGAAAGCATCACCAAAACTCTATTTGAGCTGACTGAGGACCTGCAAAAACTGTTTGCGGCGGACAAGGTGACGGTGTATGCCATCGACCGGCCTAAAAGACAGTTGTTCTCCAGAAATTTTACGTCTGAGAATGCTCAGGAAATTAGGATCGACATCTCCCCCAAGAGTCTGGCGGGTTTTGTCGCCGCCTCAGGACGGACGCTGAATATTGCGGACGCCTATGACTCGGAGGAACTGGGCAAAATTCATCCGGAATTGCACCTGGACACCCAATGGGACGAAAAGCTGGGATACCGGACCAAATCCTGCCTGATCGTCGCCCTGCCTTACAACAAAAAACTGATGGGCGTCCTGCAGATCATCAACAAAAAAACTGAACCTCAATTCACGGATGAAGACGTGCGGTTGGCTAAGGAGTTGGCCGGAACGCTGGGACATTCCATCGTCAAGATGCAGTCAGAAATCATCGACGAAAAAATTCAGGCGACTGCGCATGCGATCCATTCCGCATCCTCCTTGCAGGAGATTCTCATCGAATTACGAGTCCCCATTCTGCAGTTGTTCGAGTGCAAAATGGTGACGATCTATGCGGTCGATAAGGCCAAAAACGAAATCTATTCACAAATCCGGCCGGGAGATGCGCTGGAGGAAATCCGCCTCCCCATTTCACCGAAAAGCATCGCCGGTTGTGTGGCCATGGAAAAACGGCCGGTGAACATCAAAAACGTCAACGACCAGGTGGAACTGATCAAGTATCATCCGGAGCTGGCCTTTGACAAATCGTGGGACACCCTTTCGGGAGAACAGGCGAAGAGTATGCTGGTGTGCCCTCTGATTCACGAAGAGGTGCTGATGGGCGTCCTCCAACTGGTCAACAAACTGAACGAGGAGCCGTTCAACGTCAACGACGAGAAATGCATTTTGGCCATTGGGCAGTCTCTGGCTCTGGCCATTCACAATCAGCAGAAACAATCGAAAACCAAACCCACCAAGTTCAGTTACCTGATCAACAATGGGCTGTTGAGTCAGGAAGAGTTGACCAAGGCGATCATCCAGGCCCGCACCAGCGGGATGGATATCGAAACCATTCTTTTGACCGAATTCAAAGTCAAACGGAAAGATTACGGCAAATCTTTGGAAGAGTTCTACAAGGTCCCCTACATGGGTTATTCCGATCAGATGGTCCTTCCACAAAATCTTTTTACCGGCCTCAACACCAACTTCCTGGCCAAGAACAACTGGCTGCCAATTGAAAAGGACGACAATAAAGTCACCATTCTGATCGACAATCCCGCCAATCAGGACAAGATTCAGAACATCAAACTGATCTTTTCGAAAAAGGCTCTCGAATTCAAAGTGGGCCTGAAGGCGGATATTCACGATTTTCTAAAAGTGACTCCTCAGGAAGATGAGCAGGACGACTTCGGGGATGAGCCTGTGGAAACGGAAGAAGTCTCCAGCCTGCTGGATGCGCTCCAAAACGAATCGGAAGATGAGGTCACACTGGCTAGCGTGGAAGACGACGATACCAACGCCATCAGTGAAACGGACAGCACCATCGTCAAATTGGTCAATAAAATTCTGATTGATGCTTATGACCAGGGCGTTTCGGATATCCATATTGAACCCGGCATCGGCAAGAAGCTGTTGCGAATCCGGTTCCGCAAGGACGGCACCTGCCGGGTGTATCAAGAAATCCCTCCGATGTACAAACAGGCCTTTATTTCCCGGATCAAGATCATGTCCCGCCTGGATATCGCCGAGCGGCGCATGCCCCAGGACGGCAAGATCAAAATGAGGTACGGGAAGAAGGAAATCGAATATCGTGTCGCCACCTGTCCCACCGTGGGGGGCAATGAAGACGCCGTTTTACGTATTCTGGCGGCGAGCAAACCGATCCCTCTGGAAGACATGAATTTTTCCCCCAGAAATCTGGAATTGATCAAGGCCTATTCAGCCAAGCCTTATGGTTTGATTTTGGTGGTGGGGCCCACCGGTTCCGGTAAAACGACCACCCTGCACTCTGCGCTGGGTTATATCAACACGCCCGAACGAAAAATCTGGACCGCCGAGGACCCGGTGGAAATCACCCAGGACGGCCTGCGTCAGGTACAGATGCTTCCCAAAATCGGCCTGGATTTTGCGCGGGCCATGCGCGCGTTTCTGCGCGGCGATCCGGACGTCATCATGGTGGGTGAAATGCGCGACGTCGAAACCTGTTCCATCGGTCTGGAAGCCTCGTTGACGGGCCACCTCGTGTT